>JBEKSK010000199.1:0-5540 GCA_049517155.1 Solirubrobacteraceae bacterium | reverse complement strand
GGCGCGGACCCGCGGCGACGATCCGGCCTACGAGCGGGCGCGCGTGCTGGCGCAGCGCCTCGCGTCGGCGGGCTTCGCGGTCATCACCGGCGGCGGGAGCGGCAGCATGGAGGCCGCGAACCGCGGCGCACAGGAGGGCGGTGGCCGCTCGATCGGGCTGAACATCGAGCTCCCGCACGAGCAGGTCCCCAACCGCTTCGTCGATCTCGGACTGGACTTCCACTACTTCTTCGTACGCAAGCTGATGTTCGTCCGCTACGCAAGCGCGTTCGTCGTTCTGCCCGGCGGACTGGGCACGCTCGACGAACTGTTCGAGGCGCTCACGCTGATCCAGACCGGCAAGATCAGCCATTTCCCGGTGATCCTCTACGGCAGCGACTACTGGCGCGGCCTGCTCGACTGGATCAGGGCCTCGGTGCTCGCCCAGGCGAACATCGCGCCCGAGGATCTGACGCTGCTGCAGCTGGTTGACGAGCCCTCGGAGGTGTGCCGCATCGTCGGTGCCGCGGCGGCCGTTCAGGGACGCCCGCGCCGCGGCTGATCAGTGCTCGGCGACGTAGCCGCCGTCGGGTTCGATCGGCAGGCCTGCGTCGACCCACGCCTGGATGCCGCCGGTCAGCGTGTAGGCGTCGTAGCCGGCAGCGCGAAACGCGCTGGCCGCCATCGCCGAGCGCATTCCCAGACGGCAGTGGAAGACGACCGGGCGGTCGCGGTCGATCTGATCGGCGCTCGAGGCGAGCCGTTCGAGCTCGATGTGGCGCGTCCCCGCGATGTAGCCCGCTTCGCGCTCGTAGCTTTCGCGCACGTCGATCACGGTTGCGCCGCCGGCCATCAGCTCGGCGGCGCGCTGCGCCGTGATCTCGATCTCGGGATTCTCGAAGGCGTTCATCGCGACGGCGGAGCATACGCGACCGCAGCGGGCAGAGCCGCTGCGGGCGGGGGGTAGGATGAGGTCGTGGCGACGGTCGGCGAAACCCGCGTTCTGCCTTCCGGGCTGGTCGAGTTCCGTGACGCGCGATCGCCGTTGTGAGGATCGCTGCGATGTCCGAACCGCCGCTGAAGCTGGTCCTTCGAGCCGCGGGCGTGGCACTCGCGGTAGGCGTGGCCGTTGCGTTCCTGCTCGCGCCGACCAGCGGCTCTCCGTTGGTTCGCGCGATCGAGCTGGTCGCGGTGATCGCGGTTGGTGTGTTCGCACTGTCGGCCGTGGTCGCGCTGGTGACGGGCTGGCTGGCCGGCTGGCAGCAGAACGAGGCGGAATTCGAGCTGGTCGTCCGCCGCGCCGAACGGCTCGCCGGCGAGAACCTGGCGGTCGAGCCCGGCGAGTCGGAGTTCCTCGAGCTCGATCCCCTGCGCGACGACGACTTCGAGGAGCTGGTGCGTGATGCGCTCGACGAGCTGCCGGACCTCCTCCAGAATGCGCTGGCCCACGTCGCCGTCGTGATCTCCGACGGCGGCCGGCGCGCCCATGCCTACGGCCTCTACCAGGGTGGCGGCGCCCATCGCCACGCCGACGGGGATCGCATCGTCATCTTCCGAGACACGCTGCGGCGCGACTTCGGCGCCGACGCCGATCTGCTGCACGAGCAGGTCGTGCGCGTCGTGCGCCACGAACTCGCCCACCACGTCGGCTTCGACGAGATGGGCGTCGGCGAGTTGGGGCTGTGAGCGCGCGCGAGGCGCCGGCGTCCGAACGCCCTGGCCCGCGCGCGCGGCAGGGCCCCGGCGCGACGGTGCGCACGGGGGGATGGCGCTGATGGGCGAGGCGGTGATCATCGATGCCGTTCGCACTCCGATCGGGCGCGCGCTGAAGGGCTCCCTGCGCTCGGTCCGCGCCGATGACCTTGCGGCCATCGCCCTGCGCGCGCTGATCGAGCGCAACCCGCAGGTCGACTTCGGGGCGACCGACGACGTGATGATGGGCGCCGCGTCGGGGACCGGCGAGCAGGGCTACAACGTCGGGCGCAACGCGCTGCTGCTCGCCGGCATCGACGAGCGCGTGCCCGGCTGCACGGTGAACCGCTTCTGCGCCTCCTCGCTGCAGACGCTGCGGATGGCGTTCCATGCGATCGCGGCCGGCGAGGGAGACCAGTACGTCGCCGCAGGCGTCGAGTCGGTGTCGCGCGCCGGGTTCGGGGCCGCCCCCGACTACTCGAACCTGAACCCGCGGCTCGACGGCTCCGACGGCTCGCTCTGTGACGTCTACATCCCGATGGGCCTGACGGCGGAGAACGTGGCGGAGCGCTACGGGATCTCGCGCGAGGAGCAGGACCGCTGGGCGGTGCTCTCGCAGGCGCGCGCGGTCGCGGCGATGGCGTCGGGTCACTTCGAGCGCGAGATCGTGAGCGTGACGGTGGCGGCCCATCTCGAGGATGACGGCGACGGTGGCACGCGCGAGGTCGCGGAGCACGTCGCCTCGACCGACGACGGACCGCGGCCTGCCACGACGATGGAGGTGCTCGGCGCTCTGGCGCCCGCGTTCAAGCCGGACGGGACCGTGACCGCGGGCAACGCGTGTCCGCTCAATGACGGCGCGGCTGCGGTGCTGGTGATGAGCGCGGCCCGCGCGGAGCAGCTTGGCCTGACGCCGCGGGCGCGCATCCTCGCCTCGAGCGTCGCGGCCGTGGAGCCCGAATACATGGGCGTCGGGCCGATCCCGGCGATCCGCGGCCTGCTTGAGCGCGCCGGCCGCTCGATCGAGGAGATCGACATCGTCGAAATCAACGAGGCCTTCGCTGCACAGGTCGTGCCCTGCATGCGCGAGCTCGGCATTTCCGAGTCCCAGCTCAACCCGTTTGGGGGCGCGATCGCCCTCGGCCATCCGTTCGGCATGACCGGCGCGCGGATCATGACGACCCTGCTGAACGGCCTCGAGACGACCGGCGGCCGGCTCGGGGTCGAGGCGATGTGCGCAGCCGGCGGAATGGGGCAGGCGATGCTCGTGGAGCGGATTTAGCCAGGGCGTCCCGGCCGGGGCCGGGGTGGGCCGTCAGCGCGCCGCGCGGCTGGCCAGCGACAGCGCGAACCACTCGCTCGCATCGGTGTGCCAGGCCGACAGCCGCAGGCCTGCGGCGGTGAGCTCGGCCGCGACGCGCTCGCGGGTGAACTTCGCGCTGATCTCCGTGCGCATCTCCTCGCCCGCCGCGAAGCGGACCGTCAGGCCGATCGCCGGCAGCGCAACCTCCTGGGCCTCGCGCGCCCGCAGCCGCATCTCGATCCACTCGTGCTCGGCGTCGAACCTCGCCACGTGGTGAAAGGACGACGGGTCGAAGTTCGCGCCCAGCTCACGGTTGAGCACGTGCAGGACGTTGCGGTTGAACTCGGCGGTGACGCCTTCCGCGTCGTCGTAGGCGGCCTCGAGCGTCGCGCGGTCCTTGACGAGGTCGGTTCCGAGCAGCAGATGGTCATCGTCGCCCAGCAGGCCTGCGACGAGGCGCAGGAAGCGCCGGCGGCCGGCGGCGTCGAAGTTGCCGATCGTCCCGCCGAGAAATGCGACCAGCCGCGGCGCGCTGGGCGCCGGCAATCTGTCGAGGTGGCGCTCGAAGTCGCCGATCAACCCGTGGACGTGCATCCCCGGGTACTCGCGGGTGAGCTCGGCGGCGCCGACGCGGACGACCTGCTCGGTGACGTCAACGGCGACGAAGCGCTGGAGCGTCCCGGCGGCCGCCATCGCGTCGAGCAGCAGGCGGGTCTTGACGGCACTGCCCGACCCCAGCTCGACAAGCTCACCGGCGCCGGTCGTCGCGATCAGCTCGGCGGCGGCGCGCTCGAGGATCGCCCGCTCGGTGCGCGTCGGGTAGTACTCCGGCAGCTCGCAGATGCGGTCAAACAGCGCCGCGCCGCGTGTGTCGTAGAGGTGCTTGGGCGGCAGTTGCTTCAGCGTTTGGGTGAGTCCGTGGCGGGCGTCGTCGGCGAGCGTGCGGCCGCCGTCGCTCCCGAGCGCGTCCTCGAAGGTGACCCGCCCGGAGCGGCGAATCGCGCTCGTGCTCATGCGTCGGCCGCCACGCGCAGGCCCGCGAAGATCTGGCGGCGGGCGGGGAGATCCCAGTTGCGGAAGGTCGGTGTCGCGACCAGCGCCGAGGTCGCGAAGGAGCCCCCGCGCAGCACCCGGTAGGAGCCGCCGAAGAAGACCTCCGAATACTCGCGATAGGGGTGGGCACGAAAGCCCGGGTAGGCGGCGAACTCACTCGCCGTCCACTCCCACACGTCGCCGATCATTCCGAGTGCACCACACGGCGAGGCGCCGGCCGCCAGCGCGCCGGCGCCCAGCGGGGCGAAATTCCCGGACTCGATGAGGTTGGCGTCGTTGCGGCCGGGGCTCTGCTCGCCCCACGGCCAGGCGCGCTTGCAGGCGGTTGCGTGATCGAAGCTCGCGGCCAGCTCCCATTCGACTTCGCTCGGCAGGCGCAGACCGCGCGCCGCGACGAAGGCGTCGGCCTCGTGGCAGGACACATGCACCACGGGACGATCGAGGATGAGCTCGCCGGCGCCGCCGAGCTGCTGCTCGCGCCCGTCGTCGAGCCAGTGCAGCGGGCGGTGCACGTGCTCGCTGCGGCGCCACTGCCAGCCCTGCGGTGTCCACCACTCGGCCCGCTCGTAGCCGCCGTCGGCGATGAAATCGAGCCAGTCGCGGTTCGTGACCGCCACCTTGCCGATCGCAAAAGACTCAACCTGAACCTGATGTTCAGGCAGCTCGTTGTCATAGGCGAAGCGCTCGCCGCCGGCGCCGAGCGGGAAGCTCGCCGCCGCTACCTCGATCAGCTCGAGGCCACTTGCGGCCTGCGGCGCGTCAGGCCCGCCGGCGCTCAGCGCGCCACGCGGTCGCCAGTAGGGCAGCGCTGCCAGCGCGAGCGTCTGCAGCATCGTCTCGGCGTGCTGGCGCTCGTGGCGCACGACCATCTCGGCGAGCGGCTCCTCGTCGTCCAGGTGCAGGCCACCCACACGATCGCGGACCGCCTCGAGGTACGCGAGCGCCGCCGCCCGGCGCAGGTAGGGCAGCCCGCCGCGCTTCGCGCGCGGGGTCTCGAAGGCGTCGTAGACCTCGAGCAGATCGGCACGCAGCAAGGGCAGGCCGCCGAGCCTGTGGCAGAGCCAGAGATCCTCGAAGGTGGCGATGTGACCGAGGTCCCAGACGAGCGGGCTCATCAGCGGCGAGTGAACGCGCTCGAGGTCGGCATCGCTGACATCCTCGACCAGCGCAAGGGTCTGCGTCCGGGCCTCTTCGAGGCGGGAGTTTTCGAGGACGGGCATGCGCTTCGAAGAGTCTAGCCAGCGACCGCGGCGTTACATCCAGGCGCGCAGCGCACGATGGCCCTGATCGTGGTCGAGCACGCCAATGCCGCCCGGCGCGAGCGGGAAGAGGGCGCCGTCGGCCGCCTGCAGCCCCAGCCAGCGGGCCGTCAGCACGCGGAGCATGTGACCGTGTGAGAAGACGAGCACGTCGCCCGCCGGCGGCAGCGCCGCGAGCACAGCGTCGGCGCGGCCGGCCACCTGCGCCGCCGTCTCGCCGCCGGGGCAGCCGTCGCGCCACAGCTCCCAGCCGG
>JBEKSK010000198.1:0-5636 GCA_049517155.1 Solirubrobacteraceae bacterium | reverse complement strand
GCCCGTCAGATCCGCTACTTCAGCTTGATCGACGTCCAGTCCCACCCGTATGAGGGCTGCACGAGCAGCGCGCTGTAGTCGATCCTGGTCGAGGTGAACTTCGGCCACGTCTGGTAGCCGAAGACCAGCTCGTAGGCCTTCTGCGCCGTGTAGTAGTCGAGCTGCTGCCAATCGTTGGCAACGGTGCTCAGCTTGCTCGACGGGATCGGGCCGAGTTGCGTGATCGCGTTCTCGATCTTCGGGTCGTCCACCTGGCTGAAGTTCTCGTTGTTGGTCGGCTGGATGCCGGCCTTCGAGAGCAGCAGGTAGAAGTCGATCGGGTTCGGGAAGTCCTCATCCCAGTCCGCGAAACCGGTCTGGGGCTCGAGCTTCAGGTTGCCGACCGTCGGGAAGTACTCCGAGTCGGAGATCGACTTGATCGTCACCTTGAAACCCAGCGAGGTGAGCACGCTGGCGTAGTAGGTGCAGAACAGGTTGCGCGGCGAGCGCTCCTCGCTCCACACCGTGATCGCCGTACCGGCGTCGCCGGATGCCGCGACGAGCGCCTTCGCCTTGGCGAGATCCGGCGCGGCGTCGGGGTTGCCGTACGGGCAGGGCTTCGTCGGGTGACCGACCATGCCGACCGGCAGGAAGTAGCAGCCCGGGATCAGGTTGCCACCGTCGAGCCGGTTCAGCGCGCGGCGGTCGAGCGCGTAGTTGACGGCTTCGCGCACGTCCTGGCTGTTGAACGGCTTGGTTGTGGTGTTCAGGAAGAAGTAGAAGTTCTGAACCACCGGGACCGTGCTGTAGCGGCTCGAGTCCTGCGACTTGATCTGCGCCAGAAGCGGCGGCGCGATCTGATCGCCGGTGTCGAACAGGTCAGCCGTGTTGTTGAGGACGTCCTCGGTCTCCGTCGTGGTGTCGCTTTCGACCTTGGCCTGGACGTTGACGCTCGCCACGGGGATGCCCGGAATGGCTTCCTTGGCGTAGTAGGGGTTGATCTCGCCGAGCCAGGACTTGTCCGGCACGACGTCCTTGATCTCATACGGCCCGACGCCGGGCGGCGGGTCGTTGGTGAGGCTCTTCATCGGCGTGTTCGACGGCAACAGGCACGATGAGGGGAAGGCCAGGATATTCTCGAACGCGCCGTAGGGAGCGAGCAGGTGAATCACGATCTGCCCGGTCGAGTTGTTGGTCGTGATGCCCGAGATCGTGCTCGCCTTGCCGGCGGCGTAGGCGGCAGCACCAACGATGTTGCCGGTGTAGAAGCCGTCACCGCCCCAGTTGAGCTTCAGCGAGCGCTCGATGCCGAAGGTGAAGTCGCTCGCGACCACGGCCGCGCCGTTGGAGTACACGAGGTTCTTGCGCAGAGTCATCGTGTAGGTCTTGCCGCCGCCGCTGATCACCGGCTGCGCCGTTGCCAGTGCCGGGATCAGATCCCCGCTCGCGGCGCCACTCTTGTGCGCGTAGGTGTAGAGGCCGAGATAGCTGATCCAGTCGGCCTCGCCACCCTGTGTGGTGTAGGACTCCGACGGGTCGAGATAGTCCGGCGCGGTCCCATACAGGAGCGTGACGGTTGGGGCTGTGGCCGTGTGCGCCGCACCGGCGGCGCTGGCCCATACGGTCGCTGCCGTGCCCAGCGCGACCGCGACGGTCGCTCCGAGCAGTACTCGCAAAGTCTTTGACACGGATCCTCCTCAGGAAAATGTTGCCTACCTTGCGCGAGTGTATGCCACCGCCGAGGGTCGGTGCGCCACCATTGCGCCGCGCCGACAGGTTGTCCAATCGCCCGTCCGCCGTCGGGCCGCGACGTCCGGGCGCGCCGCGGACACGGCCGCCGCGGCCAGCGGGCATGATTCGCGAACGCCCTCCCCCGGCCCCTCCCAAGAGCACGGACCAGACGGCGCCGCCGTGGCGGGCGAGCACGTGCGCAAGCAGCACGCGCTCGCGCTGTTCGCCGGCCTTGGCCGCCACTACGACCGCGCCGGCGCGCTGCTCAGCTTCGGGCAGGATCCGCGCTGGCGCGCCGCGATGGTCGCGGCTGTTGCGGCCCGGCCCGGCCAGCGCGTGCTCGACGTGGCGACCGGCACCGGCATGGTCGCCGCCGCGCTTGTGCGCCGCTACGACGTCGATGTGGTCGGCCTGGACCAGAGCCCGCAGATGCTCGCGGCGGCGCAGGCGCGCCTGGCGCACTCGCCGGCGCTTGCGGCGCGGATCACGCTGCTCGAAGGCCAGGCCGAGCGGCTGCCGTTCGCCGACGGCGAGTTCGACCACCTCACGTTCACCTACCTGCTGCGCTACGTCGAGGATCCCGCGGCGACGCTGCGCGAGCTCGCCCGCGTGGTCGCGCCGGGCGGGCGGATCGCCTCGCTCGAGTTCGGCGAGCCGGGACGTGAGCCGTGGCGGGCGCTGTGGGGCGCCTACACGCGCGTCGGCCTGCCGGCCCTCGGTCGCCTGGTGTCGAGCGACTGGGCGAACGTCGGGCGCTTTCTCGCGACGAGCATCCCCGACTTCTATGCGCGCCATCCGCTGCGCGCGCTCGAGGGCTACTGGCAGGCGGCGGGCATCGGCGGCGTGCAAACGCGGCGGATGAGCTTCGGCGCCGGCGTCGTGACGACGGGCACGAGAGATGGCGCGCGCCGCACCGCCGGCTGAGCGGCCGGCGTTCTATGCGCTCGCGGCCGGGGGCTGGCGCGACCTCGTGACGCTGCTGCATCCCCCCTACACCGCGTGGCACCTCAGCTACGTCGCGATCGGCGCCGCGATGGCGCCGCACCTGCACGCCTCGCGCCTGTTCGCGGCGCTGGCGGCGTTCCTGCTCGCGGTCGGCGTGGCTGCGCACGCACTCGATGAGCTGCGCGGGCGCCCGCTGGGCACGGCGCTCCCGGATCGCGTGCTGATCGCGCTCGCGCTCGTCGGCCTCGGCGCCGCTGCCGCGATCGGGATCTACGGCGCCGCCACCGTCTCGCTCAGCCTGCTGCCGTTCACCGCGGCCGGCGTGTTCCTCGTGCTGGCCTACGACCTCGAGTGGTTCGGCGGGCGCTTCCACACCGACGTGTGGTTCGCGCTGGCATGGGGCGCGTTCCCGGCCGCCACCGGCTTTTGGGTCAACTCGCTGGCGGTGCATGCGGCGGGCGTGCTCGCCGTCGCGGCGTGCTTCGCCCTCAGCCTCGCGCAGCGGCGGCTGTCGAGCCCGGCGCGGGAGCTGCGCCGGCGCACGCTGTCGGTCAGCGGCGAGCAGCGCCTGCGCGACGGCCGCGTGATCGCGCTGGACGCGCGCTCGCTCGCGGCGCCCCTGGAGGACGCGCTGCGCGCCTGCGCGCTGGCCGTGACGCTGCTCGCCGCCGCACTGGTCGTGCTGCGGCTGAGCTGAGCGAATGGTGGCTGCGTCCGTGAGCCGTGCGCGGCATCCGTCGAGACGCCGCCGGGAACGTGGCGCATTTGCGCCGCGACCACCAGGCCCGCCGGCCGTCTCAACGCGCTTCGGCGCGGCGCACCGCAGCCGACAGCGTCTCCAGCCCGACGAGCCCCTGGAAGGCCCCGATGAAGGGCTCGAGAGCGCGCAGGTAGACGCCGGCGCGGCGGTCCACCGCTGCGACGCGAACCTCGCTGCGCAGTGCCGCCCCGGCCGCAAGCGGCTCCGCCCAGTGCGCGAACAGCACGCGCACCGTGCCGGGCTCGTCCCAGTCGAGGAAGGCCTGCGGCTCGTCCAGCGAGCCGAACTCGCCGCGCACCGTCCAGATCCGCCCGCACAGCCCCGACAGCGCCCAGTCCGGCCCCTGCGCGAGGCGCAGGAACGGTGACGTGCGAAACAGCTCTTCGAAGGTCATCTCGGGCCGGCTGCCCGGCAGGCGCACCGTGATCAGGCGCCCCAGCAGCCGGCAGTCGCGCAGCGTGACGGCGGCCGCCGCACGCCATAGCTCATCCACGCCCGCGCTGCTTTCGCGCCGGTGCCTTGTGCGCACCGCCGGCTCGCGCAGCCAGCGATCGAGATCCGGGGCCATGCCCCGGCAGTCTCACCGATTCCGCGCCTGAGCGGTCGCTAACATGTGTGGATGAGCACACATGCGGACAGAGCGGCGGAGGCGCGGCGCCTCAAGCTGGACGAGATCAAGGCCCAGGTGAAGTCGGGATCACTGACGATCCGCCAGATGACACCGAAGGAGCGCAAGAGCTTCCCGCCCCAGCCGCCGAAGGAACGCGGAACGCGCGGCCGCTGAGCCCGCGGGCTCGCGCGTGACGCCCGGTTGTCACGGTCCGGCGCCTGTGGCGCCGGCATAGATCAGTCTGCCGGACCCTTGATCAGCGTCACCGTGGCGCTGTGTGAGCCGCCCGCGGGGTCGACCCAGGTGATCGCGACGCGGTCGCCGGGGTGGTGGGTGTCCATCAGCGTCAGCAGGTCGCCGGCCGAGCTGACGCGCTCGCCGCCGAGCGCCGTGATCGTGTCGTAGCTGGTGCCGTTCGCGCCCGAGGATTTCAGGCCCGTGCCGGCGGCCGGTGTGCCCGAGACGACGCCGCAGACCAGCGCACCGGCGGCGCCCGAGCCACCGCCCGCGATCCCTGTGCTCTGGTTGATGCAGCGGGTGGTGTTGGAGACGTAGACGCCGATCAGGGCGGTCGCACCGATGTGAATGACGCTGGTGCTCTTGCCGGCATAGATCTGGCTGGCGATCGTGAGCGCCTCGTTGATCGGGATCGCGAAGCCCTGGCCGGCGCTCGCGGACTGGAAGCTGAAGTTGGTCGATGCGGCGGTGTCCATGCCCACGACCTTGCCGCCGCTGACGAGCGGGCCGCCCGAATCTCCCGGCTGCAGCGAGCCGTTGATCTGGATCACGCCCTTCAGGCGCTCGGTGTTGCCGGCCTCGTATTCGTCGCCCGCGGTGATCGAGCGGTCGAGGCCCGCGACCGAGCCGCCCGCGACGCTGGGGGTGCCGCCGACGCCGCCGGCGTTGCCGATCGTGACGACGCTGTTACCGACCTTCAGCGTCGATGAGTTCCCGAGCGGCACGGTGGAGAGGCCCGACGCGTTGTCGAGCGCGATCACGGCGACGTCCTGGCTGCGGTCATAGCCGACCACGTGAGCCGCGTAGGTGCGGCCGTTGCCGATGTCGTAGACGGAGATCCGCGTGGCGCCGGAGATCACGTGGTTGTTGGTGAGCACCTCGCCGTTCGAGGTGAGGACCATGCCGGTGCCGGCCGCGGCGCCGCTGGTGGTCTGCGTGTTGACGTCGACGAGGCCCGGATCGATCTTTGAGGCGACGGCGGCATCCGAGGCAGTGGGCGCGGTGGTGGAGCTGCTCGAGCCGCTGCCGGCGCTCGGGAACAGATTGGCGCCGGAGGAGGAGTTCGATCCGAAGCGGAACCCGAGCGAGGGCGACGTGTTGTTCTTGTTCGTCGGCCAGAGCCAGTGGGAGACCGCGGCACCCCCGAAAGCGGCGAGCACGACGACGAGCACCGCGGCGGCGAACGGGCGGCGCATCGGAGCTGAAGGCGGGCGGACCGGGGGGTCCTCGGTCGGGGGGTTCGGGCTCTGTTCGGGGAAGGTCATGCTCCACATGTTAGGCACCGACCTTAGGCGGTCCTCAACGCCGCCTATGTGTGCGCTAACGGCTGCGCAGCTTTGCGGCGCTCTGATCACGGCGGGGCGCGTTCGCGGC
>JBEKSK010000197.1:0-5662 GCA_049517155.1 Solirubrobacteraceae bacterium | reverse complement strand
CTGCGCGGTGCGCGTGACGATGTCCACGCAGGTCGCATAGTCGGGCTCGTCCGTGCCGTCCATGATTCCCGGCTTCTCCCGGAACTGGCGGCGAACCTCCTCGACGACCGCACCGCCGGCGACACCGACGGCTTCGATCGACAGGGACGCGAACAGGCAGACCATCATGCCGCCGAGCAGCAGGCCGATCAGCACCGGCGGCGAGGAGATCAGGAAGGTGACGTGGTCGCCCTTCGATGCCAGCTCGTCCTTGAAGCCGGCGAACAGCACGACCGCTGCAAGCACAGCCGAGCCGATCGCGTAGCCCTTCGTCACGGCCTTGGTGGTGTTGCCGACCGCATCGAGCGGGTCGGTGACGTTGCGCACTTCCTCGGGCAGGTCCGCCATCTCTGCGATGCCGCCCGCGTTGTCGGTGATCGGGCCGAACGCGTCGAGTGCGACGATCAGGCCGGTCAGCGACAGCTGACCCATCACGGCCACGCCGATGCCGTAGATCCCGATTGTCCCGCCGCCGGCGAGCTTCCAGGACGCGAGGATGCCGAGCACCAGCACGATCGCCGGCAGCGCGGTCGCCTGCAGGCCGGACGCGAAGCCCTGGATGATGTTTGTCGCGTGACCGGTCAGCGAGGCTTTCGAGGTCTTCTTGACAGGCGAGAAGCGCGTCGATGTGTAGTAGTCGGTGATCACGAACAGGCAGGCCGTGACGGCGATGCCGACCAGCGCGCACACGTAGAGCTTGCCCCACGCCGGCGCCGGTGCCCCACCCTTGAGCACCACGCCGTGCATCAGCCAGTAGGTGATCGGCGCGAACGCGGCCGCGGCGATCACGCCCGAGCCGATCAGGCCCTTGTACAGAGCGCCCTCGACGTTGCCGGTGCTGGAGCGCACGAAGAACGTGCCGATGATCGAGGCGATGATCGCGACGCCTCCGAGCAGCAGCGGGAACAGGGCCACCCGGGTGCTCTGGCTGAAGGTGAGCACGCCGAGCAGCATCACGGCCACGGCCGTCACGGCGTAGGTCTCGAAGAGGTCGGCCGCCATGCCGGCGCAGTCGCCCACGTTGTCGCCCACGTTGTCGGCGATCACAGCCGGGTTGCGGGGATCATCCTCGGGGATACCGGCCTCGACCTTGCCGACGAGATCGGCGCCGACGTCGGCCGCTTTGGTGAAGATGCCGCCGCCCAGGCGGGCGAAGACCGAGATCAGCGAGCCGCCGAAGCCGAGACCGATCAGCGCGTCGATCGACGACTTCGGGCTGTCGTGGAAGATCGCGGTCAACGCGCCGTAATAGCCCGACACCCCGGTCAGTGCGAGGCCGACCACGAGCAGTCCGGTGACGGCGCCGCCTCGGAACGCGGCGGTCAGGGCCGGCGGGACCCCGCCACGCGCCGCTTCGGCCACGCGTGCGTTGGCCCGCACCGACACGTTCATGCCGATATAGCCGGTCGAGCCCGAGAGGATTCCTCCGATCGCGAAGCCCGCCGCCACGGCGATGTTCTGCACGAAGATCAGCGCGATGAACAGAACGACGCCGACACCTGCGATCGTCGTGTACTGACGGTTCAGATAGGCACGGGCGCCGGCCTGAATCGCGGCCGAGATGGTCTGCATCCGCTCGTTGCCGGGCGAGAGCGCCAGCAGCGAGCGCGCTGTGAGCGCTCCGTAAAGGACGGCGCAGGCCGCACACACGAGGGCGACGACGACCCCGTGGTTGGTCAGAAAATTACTCAAGGCAGCTCCTCAGCATGACGTCTGCGCGAGCGTTCGCACCGCCAGACACAACAGGAAAGCCGGGCAGGTTCACACGCCCGCCCGGCATGTAACAACGGCCGCAGTCTATAGCTAGCGGCGCGAGGGCGGCAGGCTCACGAGCCGGGCACCCAGAGACGCCCGCTGCGCTGCGCCGGCCCGGCGTCGGGCTTGCCGCCATCCTCCGGCGGCGGCGGCGGACCCTGGCCGGGGGGCGCTTCGCCGCTCGCGCCGCCGGCGCCTGAGCCGCGTGTGGCGGTCGGCGCGGCCCCGGCGCCGGCCGGCACGCCCGCCAGCTTTGCGTATTCGAACTGGAGCGCCGAGATGGCCTCGCGCAGCGGCCCGAGGGTCGGTCCTGCCTCGCCGCGCTCAAGCACCGGCATCAGCGCCCGCGCAGCGTCGATCGCGTCGCGCACCTGGCCAAGATCGCGCTCGCCCTCGGTTCCCGGCTCGACTCCCAGCCGCCGGCCCGCCAGGCTGATCAGCGACACGGCGGTCTGGACGATCACGTCCGCCGGCGTGAGCGCCCGCAGCTGCTCCTCCCACGCCGCCCGCAGCTCAGCCTCGCTCGGCTGCTCGCCACCGCCAGTGATGTCCGGCTCCCCGGTTGCCCCGCTCATGCTCGAACCTCCTCCGAATAGGTCGCGCGCGTCTCGCGCACGCAGCTCTCGAAAGCTTCGCGCATCGAGAGGCCCGCATCGATCATCGCGCGCTGGCGTTGCGCGCCGTTGGGCTCACCGCACGCCGGCTCGAGGTCGAGACGGTAGGCCGCCCGTGCCGGTGCGCTCCAGGCGAGCAGGCGCTCGACGATCTCGGCGGACGGATACTCCTCGCCGGTCGCGAAATCGATCATCCGCCCGTCAAGCCCGTGGCGGATCGCTCGCCACATGTTCTCCTCGATCAGGTACCCGTGCAGGGGCTCACTGAGATCGCCGCCGTCGAGCTCGAGCAGCGTCTGTGCCACGCACGCGACGATCAGCCCCGCCAGCGCCTCTGACTCCGTGGCGCTTGCCTGTACGTCGCAGATGCGCACCTCGACCGTGCCGTAGGAAAGGTGTGGCCGCACCGACCACCAGACCTGCGTGAACTCGATGATCGAGTTCGTCGAGATCAGCAGCTCCAGGTAACGGCGGAAGGCCGGCCAACCGCCGAACGCGTGCGGGACGCCGCAGCGGGGAAAGCTGCGCGTGAAGGTCTGCGTCCGCGCCGAGTGCAGCCCGGCGAGGCGGCCGTCCAGGAACGGCGAGTTGGCGGAAACCGCGAGCAGCAGCGGCAGCAGCGGGCGCAGCCGGTCGCATACGCGCACCGCACGGTCGATGTCGCGGACCCCCACATGCACGTGCAGGCTGAAGGTGTTGTTGCGCCAGGCGACGTACTTCAAGCCCTCCTCGACGCGGCGGTAGTGCTCGGTGTCGATAACCGGCTGCTCGCGATAGTCCGCCCAGGGGTGGGTACCGGTCGCCCCAAGCTCCGCGCCGCGCGAGCCGGCGAGCGCAAACAGCGCCCGCCTGCGCTCGCGCTGGCGGCGCAGCGCGTCGCCCAGATCGTCGCCGGCTCCCGAGATGATCTCGATCTCCGACGAGATCAGCTCGCCGGTGATGTGCTCGTGCAGCAGCGGATCGACGAGCGCCGCCGCGTCGCGCAGTTCCTCGAAACGGGGGGCGAGGTCGAGCGTATGCGGATCGAGGATCGAGAATTCCTCTTCGAGCCCGACGGTCAGGTCAGTGGACGCCGCGAAGGTCTCGACGGCGCGATCGAGGTCGATCGTCGACACGGCTCAGGCGAGATAGAAGTAGAGCGCGTAGAGCAGGTCAACGGCCGGGCTCGAGGTGTGGACGGTCGTCTCGGGCGGCACGTCGAGCAGCGCGTCGGAGTAGTTGAAGATGATCTTCACGCTGGCCGCCACAAGGTCATCCGCGAGGCCCTGTGCGGCGGCGGTTGGAACCGCCAGCACGCCAACGACGATGTCCTGTTCCTCGACCACGGCCCGAAGGTCGCTGTTGTGGCGGACGAGGTGCTGGCCGACGCGCTTGCCCACCTTCGCAGGGTCCGAGTCGAAGATCGCCACGACACGAAAGCCGTGATCGGCAAAGATCTCCGACGACGCGATCGCCGTACCGAGGTGCCCGGCACCGAACAGCGCGATGTTGTGCTGGCCGGCGGTGCGCAGAATCTTGCGAATCTGCGCGAGCAGCGAGTCGACGTTGTAGCCCACGCCGCGTTTGCCGAATTTGCCAAACCCGGAGAGGTCGCGGCGAATCTGCGTCGAGTTCACATGCGTGTACTCGGCGAGCTCATGCGAGGAGATCGTCTCGCGTCCCATCTTGCGGGCCTGCGTCAGAACCTGGAGGTAGCGCGACAGGCGTGCTGCGACGCCGAGCGACAGGCGCTCGGAGCTCGCAGCGAGATCCTCGTCGGCGGACGCGGAAGGTTCGTCTGTCATCCGTGGGACTTTACTGAGCCATTCCCTCAATAACGCCTCATCGACGACGAAGTCGAACAGCTCCTGGCCGTCGAGCGTGACCACCGGGATCCGTTCCAGGTAGGCGCGCAGCAGCCCGTCGTCGCGCTCGATGTCGCGCTCGATCAGCTCGAACGGCTGCTGCGCGCGCACGCGTTCCAGCACCGCACGCGCCTCGTCGCAGAGGCAGCAGCCCGGCCGGCCGTAGAGGACGACGACGCTCACCGCAGCGGCCCCTCGCCGGTGGCGTAGACGTCCAGGCCGAGGTAGCCGGGATAGCTGTGCGCCTCCGCATCGATTGCTGCGGCGGCGATCATCGCGGCGTTGTCGGTGCACAGCTCCGGCGGCGGCAGAAACAGCTCGACGCCGAGCTCCGCCAGTGCGGCCCGCAGCGCCATGTTCGCCGCGACGCCGCCGCCGAGCGCGAGGCGGGTGCGTCCAGAGCGCTGCAATCCCCGCCGCACACGCCGCAGCAGCGCCTCGACGATCGCCCGCTGGTAGGCGGCGGCCAGATTCGCCCGCACGCGCGGGTCGCTCGCATCGACCTCGCGCGTTTTGTACAGCAACGCCGTCTTCAGGCCCGCGAAGGAGAAATCCTCGCTGCGTCCGGTCGGGAAGTCATAGCTGCGCGGGTCGCCGTCGGCGGCCAGGCGCGAAAGCGCCGCTCCACCCGGATAGCCCAGACCGAGCATCCGCGCGCCCTTGTCGAAAGCCTCCCCAGCGGCATCGTCAAGCGTGCGGGCGAGCACCTCCACGGGCGCGCCGCGTGCGCTCACATCGAGCAGCAGGGTGTGGCCGCCCGAGGCGATCAGCGCCAGAAACGGCGGCTCAAAGCGCGCCGGCGCGAGATAGGCGGCGGCGATGTGGCCATGCAGGTGATCGATCGCCGCGAACGGCAGCTGGCGCGCCGCGGCAAAGCTCTTCGCGGCGCAGAAGCCGACCAGCAGCGCGCCGGTCAGGCCTGGTCCGCGCGTCGCGGCGACGAGCGTTATCTGCTCGATCGCGACGCCCGCCCGGGCGAAGGCTTCCGCCACAACCGCGTCGATCAGCTCGAGGTGATGGCGTGCAGCGATCTCGGGCACGACGCCGCCGAAGCGATCGTGAATCTCCTGCGAGGAGATCACGTTGGCCAGGATCGTGCCGTCGTCGCTCACGAGCGCGGCACAGGTGTCGTCGCAGCTTGTCTCGAGCGCGAGGATCACGGGCGATGATGCGCGACCGGGTCCGCCGCGGGCACGTCGTCGAGGCGTCCCTGCAGCGTCGCCGGCGTGCGCCACATGATCAGTGCATCCTCGCCGTTGTCCTGGTAGTAGCGCCGCCGCAGCCCGGCGATGCGGAAGCCATCACGCTGGTAGAGCTCGATCGCGGCCTGGTTCGACCGGCGCACCTCGAGCGTGAACTGCGCGCCGTCGCCGGCCCGGGCGTACAGCTGCGCCAGCAGCGCCGAGGCGA
>JBEKSK010000196.1:0-5703 GCA_049517155.1 Solirubrobacteraceae bacterium | reverse complement strand
ATGCGCTCGCGATCGGCGGCAGCGAAGGCCGCGGGCAGCACCAGCGTGCCGATGACCTGCTCGCCCTCGCGCAGTGCAAACGTGGCACGACGATCGTCGCCGCCGACGATGCCGCGCTCGATCGCGGCGGAGGATGCGCCGATCGCCGCCGCCAGGCGCTGAGCGGTCACCGCGAGCGCGTCGTCGAGCTCGGCGCCGGCCAGCAGCGTGTGCGCCATCTCGGTCGCAAGATCAGCTTCGCGGCGGCGCCGATCGGCCTCCTGCGCGCGGGTGCGGGCGAGATCGGCAACCAGCCCGGTCGCGGCGGCGACGGCGAGGAACGAGGCGAGTGCGACCCAGTTGCGTCCGTCGGCCAGGGTCAGGCGCCCGACCGGCGGGAGGTGGAAGTAGTTGTAGGCCAGCGCGCTCGCGAGCGCCGTGGCGAAGCCCAGCTGGATCCCCCAGTAGGTCGAAATGAAGACCACGCCGAGGAGATAGACCACGCCGAGCGAGACCACCGGCGCGACGTGCGCGAGTGGGTAGATTGCGAGCGTCTCGGCTGCTACGGCCGCCAGCGCTACGCCCACGCCGAGCGCGAGCGACGGGCGCGGCGTGCGCAGCACCAGTGGTGAGATCGAGCGTTTCGGCATGCGCGGCGAATGTTCCTCCATCTGTGCGTGGGTCATGGCGCCGGCCGCCCGCGTGAGCGTGCCCGAGCGTCCCGCGGCGGCCGACCGTTCTGCGCGCCACGCGGTCGTCGGGCTGCTACGCGATCTTCGCCCGGCTGCCCTCCCGCCTCGAAAGCGACGGCGCCGGGCAAGCGCCTTCGCTCGCTCCCGCTGATCGGCGCGGTCGCGCCGCCGCTGCACAGGCGCTGGAGCTGCCTGAGCGCCGGCAGGCCGCCGGCGACCGGGCGAGGCCGCGCTCGCCTCAGCTCAGCACGCGGCTGCGGAAGTTGCGCAGCCCGAGCGTCAGGAACAGCGCGCTGAAGCCGATCAGCGCCGGGTAGACGACATAGAGGTGCATGTTGTTCGCGTTGGAGGTGAGTCCGGCGCGAAGGCCCTCGTTGACGTAGATCAGCGGGTTCGCCAAGACGATTATCTGCAGCCAGTGGACGCCGCCCACGCTGAGCGCCGCCAGTTTGCTCCATTGGTAGTAGGTGCCGCCGAGGAAAGTGATCGGCAGGACGACGAAGCCGAACATCAAGCCGATGTTGCGCGGCTCAAACGCGGTTCCGAGCAGCAGGCCGAGCGAGGTCATCATCACGCAGGCGAGCGGGATCACGGTGACCACGATCGCCCAGTGCGCCGCCAGGTGAGCATGCACGCCGGGAGCGTGTACGACGGCCGCGATCGGGAAGACGATCAGCGCAGCCAAAAGCCCCTGCGTCGCGCCGGACAGCACCTTCGCCAGCGCCACCAGCCAAATCGGACACGGCGCCTGTACGCGGTCCTCGATCTCGCGCGTGTAGCCGAACTCGGTTGCGAGCGCCAGCGCCACGGCCTGGATCCCCTGGAACATGATCGAGATGCCGACGACGCCGGGAACCAGCACGGTCGCAAAGCCCGATTCGGCGGCGGCGCCGTGCCCTGCCCCCACGCCCTGGCCGATGCTCGGAAAGACATAGAGGAAGACGAACACGAGCAGGAAGGGCTGGATCACTGTGCGGATCACGAACTCGACGGAGTGCTTGCGCAGCACCACAAGGTCGCGCACGATCAGCGCACGCAACGCGACACGGCTTGCCGCCGCGGCGCTGCGCGCGGGCGTCGCGAGAATCCGGTGCGAGACCGGCAGCTCCGTTGATGCGATCGGAGCGGCCGTCATTCGCGCAGGTCCTTCCCCGTGAGGTTGATGAAGACGGTTTCGAGGCTGGGCTCGGCGACCGCCAGATCGACGATCTCAAATCCCGCGCCCTCCGCCGCGCTGACGATGGCCGGGACGAGCCGGTCGGCGTCTCGGACGTGCAACTCCACCCCTCCCACGATCTCGCGCGTTCGCGTCACGAAGTCGAGCTCGTTCGCAAGCGTCGCAGCGAGCGCCGTGGCGTCGCCGCGTGCCTTGAGCGTGACGATCGTGTCCACTCCCACAGACCCCTTGAGCGCCTGCGGCGTGTCGAGCGCGAGGATCCGGCCGTGATCCATGATCGCCACACGGCCGCAGAGCTGGTCCGCCTCCTCCATGTAGTGCGTGGTCAGCATGATCGTCTGCCCGTCGCGGTTCAGCTCGCCGAGGATCTCCCACAGTGCAAGCCGACTCTGGGGGTCAAGGCCGGCGGTCGGCTCATCCAGGAACAGCACGGCCGGCCGGTGGAAGATCGCACGCGCGACCATCAACCGCTGCGCCATGCCGCCCGACAGCGCATAGACCGACGCGTTCGCCCAGCGCGAGAGCTGGAACTGCTCGAGCAGGCGGTCGGCGATCTGTCCTGATTCGCGCCCCGGGATGCCGAACAGGCGACCGTGGAAGTAGAGGTTCTCGCGCACGGTCAGCTGGCGGTCGAGCGTGTTCTGCTGCGAGACGATGCCGATCAGCTGCTTGGCCAGCGTCGGATGGGCGACGACGTCGATCGCGCCGACCCAGGCCGAACCGGAGGTCGGCACGACCCGCGTCGTGAGCATCCCCGCGGTGGTGGTCTTGCCGGCGCCGTTCGGGCCGAGCAGGCCGAACACCTCGCCGGCGTGGATGGTCAGGTCGAGCCGATCGACGGCCGCGAAGTCGGTCCCCGCATAGACCTTCGTCAGCTCAACGGTTCGAATGATCTCCACGGCAGCGTCGGCGGCGGCCCCGGTGCCGGGGGCGGCATTTCGGTCGGCTGTCTTGGTCGGCGTTGCCATGCGTCGCTGCGGGCATCTCCAATCGCCCGCGCTGCCAAGGATAGCGAGGCTGTTTGGCAGCCCCGTGGCGTTGCGCTACGGGTAGAGCTGCTTGCGCGTCTCGCGATCGACGATGCGGATCGCGCTGGTGGGGCACGCAGCCGCCGCGGCAATCAGCAACGCCTCGGAGCCCGACCCGATCACGACGGCGACATCCTCGACGCGAAAGACCTCCGGCGCCAACTCCGCGCAGTCGCCTTGCGCGATACAGGCGTTCGGGTCGATCAGTGCGACCAGGGTCATGCGGATCCCTCCGGTTGGTTGCGGCGCTGCCCTCGCGCATGCTAGGCGCTCGGCCTGTGCGAGCGCTGCCAGGACCGCCGAGGAACCGCGCTGCGCCGGGGTGTTGTCTCGCCTTCGCCGCGGGGCGCATGAGCGCCGGGAAGTGCGATCGCCTAGGCTCGGTGACAGTGTTGATCGCCCGCACCGACATCCGCAACGTCGCGATCGTCGCCCACGTTGACCACGGCAAGACGACGCTGGTCGACGCGATGCTCTGGCAATCCGGCGCGTTTCGCGCCAACCAGGAGGTCGCATCGCGGGTCATGGACTCGATGGACCTGGAGCGCGAGAAGGGCATCACGATCCTCGCCAAGAACACCTCGGTGCGCTACCGGGGCGTGAAGCTGAACATCATCGACACGCCTGGGCACTCCGACTTCGGCGGCGAGGTCGAGCGCGGCCTGACGATGGTCGACGGTGTGCTGCTGCTGGTCGACGCGAGCGAGGGTCCGCTTCCGCAGACGCGTTTCGTGCTGCGCAAGGCGCTTGATGCGCAGTTGCCGGTGATCCTCGTCGTCAACAAGGTCGACCGCCCCGACGCCCGCATCGGCGAGGTCGTCAACGAGGTCTACGAGCTTTTTCTGGACCTCGATGCTCACGATCAGCAGATCGAGTTCCCGATCGTGTACACAAACGCGCGCGCCGGCTGGGCGTCGCTGCAGGAGGGCGCCGTCGGCACCGATCTCGGGCCGCTGATGGACCTGCTGCTCGAGCACATTCCAGCTCCGCTGCACGATCCCGAGCACCCCTTCCAGGCACTCGTCACCAACCTCGACGCCTCCCCCTACGTCGGCCGCCTCGCGCTCTGCCGTGTGCGCCACGGGACGGTTCGCCGCGGCCAGCAGGTTGCGTGGTGTCGCTCGAGCGGCGAGATCACGCGCGCCACGATCGGCGAGCTCTATGTGACCGACGCGCTGGATCGCGTCGACGCCGAGGAGGCTGGGCCGGGCGAGATCATCGCCGTCGCGGGAATCGCCGAGGTGACGATCGGCGAAACGCTCGCCGACATCGACGATCCTCGGCCGCTGCCGGTGATCACCGTCGATGAGCCATCGCTCTCGGTCACGATCGGGATCAACACATCGCCGCTGGCGGGCCGCAGCGGGACCAAACTGACCGCACGCCAGATCAAGAGCCGCCTGGACCAGGAACTGGTCGGCAACGTGGCGCTGCGGGTGGGCGAGACCGAGCGCCCGGACGCCTGGGAGGTCCAGGGACGCGGCGAACTGCAACTGGCGGTGCTGGTGGAGATCATGCGCCGCGAGGGGTTCGAGCTGACGGTTGGCCAGCCACAGGTGCTGACGCGCGAGATCGACGGCCGCGTGCACGAGCCGGTCGAGCGCCTCGCCATCGACGTGCCCGACGACTACGTCGGCGTCGTGACGCAGCTGGTCGCGCTGCGCAAGGGACGCCTGGAGCAGATGGTCAACCACGGCACCGGCTGGGTGCGAATGGAATACCTGGTGCCGGCCCGCGGCCTGATCGGATTTCGCACCGAGTTTCTGACCGAGACACGCGGCACCGGCCTTCTGCACCATGTCTTTGACCGCTGGGAGCCGTGGGCCGGTGAGCTGCGCAACCGCCCGACGGGAGCGCTGGTCGCCGACCGCGAGGGTGTCGCAGCGCAGTTCGCGCTGATGAACCTGCAGGAGCGCGGCACGCTGTTCGTCGGTCCTGGCGATCCGCTTTACGAGGGCATGATCGTCGGCGAGAACGCGCGTGCGGACGATCTCGACGTCAATGCGTCGAAGGAGAAGCATCTCACCAACATCCGCTCCTCGACAGCCGATGTGCTCGTGCGGCTCGTCCCGCATCGCCAGCTTTCACTCGACCAGGCGCTCGAGCTGCTGCGCAGCGACGAGTGCGCCGAGGTCACACCGGCCGCTGTCCGCCTGCGCAAGGTCGTCCTCAGCAAGGTCGACCGCGTCAAGGTCGCCAGGCGGGCGCGCGTCTAGCCTAGCGACGTCGCCGTGCCCGCCGGGCGGCTTTGGCCTTTGCCCGCGAGCGCTTGATCCGCTCCGTGCGAGGCGCCACCGTGCCGCGCTCCTTGTCGATCTCTCGGACGGCGTGGCGCGGCGCGTGGATGTGGGCGTCCCGGCGGATCACGTAGATGATCGTCGCGAAGAGTGCGATCGCGACCACGCCGATGCCGACGTAGGCGAGCGTCGACAGCCCGCTGCTCGTGGTCGTCGGGAGTGCGACGGGCGCAGCGGTTGTCGTCGACGAGGTCGAGGTCGTCGTGGTGCTCGAGCTGGTGGAGCCGCCCAGGCCGGTGAAGGGCGCGGCGGCGAAGGCGCTCGCCGGCAGCGCGAGCGCCGCGACCGTTGCGAGCGCCAGGGCGCAAGCTCGGATCGGCAGCCGGCGGAGTCTCATCGCGCCCAATATATCCTCCGGCGGTCCGTAGACTACGACGCGGTGGCACCCAAACAACGTCAGATTCGCATTGAGCAGCGTGTCGGCCCCGACGTGATGGAGCAGTTGCAGACGCGCAGCAACGAGCAACTCGAGGCCGAACGCAAGCACAAGTCGGTCGCGTACGCGATCCTCGGTGCCCGGGCGGCGGAGC
>JBEKSK010000195.1:0-5744 GCA_049517155.1 Solirubrobacteraceae bacterium | reverse complement strand
GAGACGTGCAGGTCGAACGGCACCATCGCCAGCATCACGCCCGAGATGCCACCGAGCGTGAACATGGTTATGAAGCCCATCGCCCAGAGCATCGGGGTGTCCATGTGCAGCACGCCTCGCCACAGCGTCGCGAGCCAGGAGAAGATCTTCACGCCGGTCGGCACGGCGATGATCGCCGTCGTGATCATCATCGGGTCGCGCAGCCACGCCGGCATCCCGGAGGTGAACATGTGGTGCGCCCAGACCGTGAAGCCAAGCACGACGATCGCCAGCAGCGAGAAGGCCATCATGCGGTAGCCGAAGATCGGCTTGCGCGCCTTGACGGCGATCACCTCGCTGATGATCCCGAAGCCGGGCAACATCATGATGTAGACGGCCGGGTGGGAGTAGAACCAGAAGACGTTCTGGTAGAGCAGCACGTTGCCGCCCTGGCCGGCGTTGAAGAAGTTGAAGCCGAGCCCACGGTCGAGCAGCACGAAGAACTGCGAGGCGGCGATGAACGGCGTCGCGATCACGACCAGCAGCGAGGTCGAGAAGTTCGCCCAGACCAGCAGCGGCATCCGGAAGAAGCTCATCCCCGGTGCCCGCATCGTGATGATCGTGACCAGGAAGTTGAGCGCCGTCGCGATCGAGGAGGCGCCCGCGAACTGCACGCCGAGCGTGAAGAACGCCTGGCCGATCGGGGCCGTGGTCGAGAGCGGGGCGTACGCCGTCCAGCCCGACGCGAACGAGCCGCCCGGTGCGAAGAACGAGCCGAGCAGCATCAGGCCCGCGACCGGCAGAAGCCAGAACGACAGCGCGTTCAGCCGCGGGAAGGCCATGTCCGGCGCGCCGATCATCAGCGGCAGCACGAAGTTGGCGAGCCCGGCGAAGACCGGGATCACGAACAGGAAGATCATCAGCGTCGCGTGCACCGAGAACAGGCCGTTGTAGGTGTTGGCGTCGACGAACTTCCCGCCCGGCTGGGCGAGCTGCACGCGCATCAGCATCGCGAACAGGCCCGCGATCATGAAGTAGGCGAAGGAGTGCACGACGTACTGGACGCCGATCACCTTGTGGTCGGTGTTGATGCGGAAGTAGTCCTTCCACGTGCGCGCGCCGTGTCCCGAATGGTCCTCCGGTCGCGTCGGACGCCCGATCGCCCAGTAGAACCAGTAGTCGAAGGCCCCGAGGCCGATCAGGAACGCGAACGGCGTCGTGATCATCGCCACCTGGAGGATCGCTGTCCCGTCGACGACGTGCCCGAAGCCCGAGGCCGCGCGGATGATCAGCACGATCGCGTAGGCGAGCCCGATGCCGAGCGGGGTCGCGAGGATGCCCCGGTGCAGTCCGGGGGCGCGGAGCCGGGCGATCATTGCGATCCCTCCTTGGTTGCCGTATGGGTGCCACCGATGGGTGCGTAGGCGGTCCAGTCGCGGGCCGCGAGCGAGCGGACCGCGCCGCCGGTGCGCACCGACGCGGTCTCGGCGCCGCTGTAGCCGTGCTCGGCGAGCCATGTGTTGAAGGCCGAAGCGGTGACGATGTGGAGCGTCGTGCGCATGGTCGTGTGTCCGTAGCCGCAGAGTTGGGTGCAGATGATCGGGTAGGAGCCCAGCCGGTCGGGGGTCGCGCGGAAGCCTGTCGTGATGCCTGGCACCGCGTCCTCCTGCAGCCGGAAGGCCGGCACCCAGAAGGTGTGTATCACGTCGACGGAATGGATTCTGAAGTTCACCGGGCGGTTGTCGGGGAGGTAGAGCTGCAGGGCGACGATCGGCTTGCCCTGGGCGTCGTGATAGCCCGGGTAGGTGAAGCGCCACTCCCACTGCTGTCCGGTCACGCCGATCGTGATCGTGTTCGGCTTCTTGACGCCGATGTCGTGCAGCACGATCGCCGCGTAGACGACGAGCGCGGCGATCAGCGCGGCCGGCAGCGCCGTCCAGATCACCTCGAGCTGGGTGTTGCCGTGGATCGGCGGGCCGTCGAGGCGCTCCTCGCCGGGCCGCATCCGCCACTGGTGGGCTGAGAACAGCACGACGGTCGTGACGAGCACGAAGATCGGCACCGTCACGATGATCAGCACGTAATAGAGCGTGTCGATCGTGTGCGCCTGCGTCGCAGCCGCCGGCGGGAACCACGGGATCAGGAAGCCGAGCCCGATCCCCAGGGCGCTTGCCACCAAGCCGAGCCCGAGAACCCGGACGATCGTCGCTCGGCCGATCGGTGGCCGGTGGGGTGTCGAGGGGTGCGTCTCCTCCATCGCGTCGGCCATCCTATTGCGAACCAGCGACAGACGCCAAACACCTGCCGTTGCGCTCGCCCACGGCGCCAGGGTCGCGCCGTCTCAGTGGCCGGGTGGCAGCTCGGCGAACTCCGCTCGCGCCACGCGGATCCACTGCACGATCGAGGGCACCGCGATCGCCAGGCCGACGACGAGGTAGACGAGGCCGAGCGTCACACCGACCAGCGCGAGCGTCACACCGACCGTCGTCAGCACCGGCAAGAGCGACGACTTCGGGACGTGCACCTGCTCACCGGCGGGCGGCACATCGCTGTCCGGCTGGCTCATCAGGAGACCCAGATCGCTGCGATGACGAAGGTCAGGCCGAACATGAACAGCGAGAACGCCGCGAGCAGCAGCCCTGAGCGGATGTTCTTGCGCGCAAGCTTGCGATCCACGGCCGCAATCCTATACGTGCTTGTCGACCACCATCGACACGAACAGCAGCGCGAGGTAGGCGAGCGAGAACAGGTAGAGCGTCAGCGCCGAACGCCGGTCGGCGCGGAAGTACAGGCGCACCGCGCCGTAGACGAAACCGATGCCGAGCGTCATCGAAGCGGCGAGGTAGACGTCGCCGAAGCCGCCTGCGCAGAACGGCAGTTGCGTGACCGCGTAGAGCAGGATCGAGTAGATCAGGATCTGGCGGCGGGTCTCGGCCTCGCCCCGCGCGACCGGCATCATCGGCACGCCCACCTTCGCGTACTCCTTCTTCATCAGCAGGCTCAGCGCCCAGAAGTGCGGTGGCGTCCAGTAGAAGACGATCGCGAACAGCAGCACCGCGATCCAGCTCAGATGCCCCGTCGCGGCGGCCCAGCCGACCAGCGGCGGTACCGCGCCGGCGGCGCCGCCGATCACGATGTTCTGGGGCGTGCGGCGCTTGAGCCAGATCGTGTAGACGCCGACGTAGCCGACGAAGCCGCACAGCGACAGGCCGGCCGCGAGCACGTTCACCGTGGTCGCCAGCACGAGCACGCTGAGCAGCGCCAGGATCGCGCCGTAGATCAGCGCGGCACGGGGCGAGACGCGGCCGCTCGCCACCGGCCGGTTGGCCGTGCGCGTCATCCGCGCGTCGATGTCGCGATCCCAATAATGATTTATGGCGCCGGCTCCGCCGGCCGAGAGATAACCGCCGACGCAGGTCAGCGCGACGCGTCCGGGCGAGGGGTCGGCGGCGACGTACATCGTCGTGACCGTGGTCAGGATCAGCAGCGACTGGACCTTCGGCTTGGTCAGCGTGATGTAGTCCGCGAGTACCTCGCGCGCGTCGGCGAGCGCTCCCGCGGCCGGCGTCGGCTCAAGACGCGAGGCCTCCATCTAGACCGACACCTTCGACTCGGAGGCGGCGTCCGCCGTCACCGTGGCGGGCGCCGGGCGCCGCGGCGTGAGCGACTGGCGCTCGATCTCGCGTCGGATGTCCTTCATCGGCTCGAGCGAGCGCACCCGCGGGATCACGTCGAAGTTGTTCTCCGGCGGCGGCGAGGGCACGAACCATTCGAGCGTGTTGGCCTGCCAGGGATCGGGCCCGGCGACGGCGCCGCTCTTGAGCGAGCGCATCACGTTGACGACCGTCACCAGCACGCCCGCGGCTAGGATCCACGATCCCACGGTCGAGATCTGGTTGTAGAGCTGCAGATTGCCGACGTTGTCGTACTCGTAGACGCGCCTGGGCATCCCGTCGAGCCCGAGCGAGTGCTGGATCAGGAACGTCACCAGCGTGCCCACGAACATCAGGCCGCAGGACCACTTGCCGAGCGCCTCGCTGAGCATCCGGCCGGTGATCTTCGGGAACCAGTAGTAGATCGCCGTGAAGATGCCGAACACCGAGCCGCCAATCAGCACGAAATGCAGGTGGGCGACGACGAAGTAGGTGTCGTTGAGCTGCCAGTCGACCGGGAAGATCGCGAGGAAGACGCCGGTGATGCCGCCGATCGTGAATAGCGCGATCGCGCTGGCAGCAAACAGCAGCGGCGTTCGGAACTCGATCGATCCCTGCCACAGCGTCCCGATCCAGTTGAAGATCTTCACCCCGGTCGGCACGGCGATCAAAAACGACGCGATCATCGCGAAGATCAGCACGACGACGGGCGTCGGCGTCGTGAACAGGTGATGGATCCAGGTCAGCAGGCCGAGGAAGGCGATCAGGATGGTCGAGGCGGCGATCGCCTTGTAGCCGAAGATCGGCTTGCGCGCGAAGACCGGCAGGACCTCGGAGATGATCCCGAAGGCGGGCAGCACCATCACGTAGACCTCGGGGTGGCCGAAGAACCAGAAGAGGTTCTGCCACAGCAGCACCGAGCCCCCCTCGGTCGCGTCGTAGAAGTGCGTGCCGAAGTGGCGGTCCAGCAGCAGCATCGTCACCGCCGCAGCGATCACCGGCAGCGCGACGATCAAAAGCAGCGCGTAGGTCAGGATCGACCAGACGAACAGCGGCAGTCGCGACCAGGTCATGCCCGGGGCGCGCATGTTGGCGATCGTGACGAAGAAGTTGATCGCCCCGAGCAGCGATCCCAGGCCGGTCAGGTGGACGAGGTAGATCCAGGCGTCGACACCGCCGGAGGGCGAATAGGTCGTCTCCGACAGCGGCACCGCCGCGATCCAGCCCGCCCCGGAAGGGGTCCAGAAGACCGCCGCGTAGAAGACGACTGCGCCGGCCACGAACAGCCAGAAGGAGATCGCGTTCAGGCGCGGGAACGCAACGTCGCGGGCGCCGATCATCAGCGGCACGAAGTAGTTGCCGAGGCCCGCCATCATCGGCACGACGAAGAGGAAGATCATCGTCGTGCCGTGCATCGTGAACAGCTCGTTGTAGACCTGGGGCGAGATCAGGTTGTTGTTCGCGACTCCCAGCTGCAGGCGCAGCATCAGCGCCTCGACGCCGCCGACGATGAAGAACACGAACGCCGTGACCATGTAGAGGATCCCGATCCGCTTGTGATCGGTGGTCGTCAGCCAGCTCATCAGGCCGTGCGGCTCGCGCTCGACGCGATCGACGAGGATCTGGGGGACGGGGGTGAGGGTCGTGGTGGCCATTGACGGGGTCAGATTCTCACGGGTTCTCGACAGCTCCGGAGCCGGTTCCCTTCGAGAGCGCGGCGCGGCCCACCGCGCCGCCAACCTTGTTGGTCGCGAGCTCCGATTCGATGCTGTGCAGCTTCGCCAGCCACTGCGCCGGAGCCAGCGCCGTCACCTCGGCCTTCATCGTCGCGTGCCCCTCGCCGCACAGGAACGCGCACTGGCCGAAGTAGTTGCCCGGCTTGGGGATCTTGAACCAGGTCCAGTTGGCGTAGCCGGGGACCGCCTGCACCTTGCCGCCGAGGTCGGGTATCCACCAGGAGTGCACGACGTCCTGCGAGACCACCTTGAGCACGACGGTCGTGTTCGTCGGCACATACAGGTGGTAGTAGGTGTAGGGGTCGTCGAGCTGGTCGACCTCCTTGCCGAAGCCGAGATAGACGAACTGCCAGACGTACTGGCGGGCGTTGACCTG
>JBEKSK010000194.1:0-5758 GCA_049517155.1 Solirubrobacteraceae bacterium | reverse complement strand
CCGACGTCGACACCCGCGCCGATCAGCTCGGCGGCCATGATGTGGGCCCGCGGCGTGGTGCTGTCGGAGGAGAAGCGCCCGGTGTCGGTGAGCAATCCGACGTAGAGCGCCTCGGCGATCGTCGGTGAGACCTCGACGCCGAGGCCGTCCATCAGGTCCCAGACGATCTCGGCCGTGCAGGAGGCCTCCTCGACGACGTGGTTGATCGTGCCGAAGCGCGTGTTGTCATGGTGGTGGTCGATGTTGATCAGCGGCTCGGCCTCGCGCATCGCGGCGAGCGGGTTGCGGTCGAGATTGCCGCAATCGAGGAAGATCGTCGTGCGCGTGCCGAGATCCCCGGGCGCCTTGGTGCTCAGCCCGTCGAGCGAGAAGAAGCGATACTCGGGCGGCAGCGGGAACTCCTCGGGGGCGATCACGATCACCGAGTCCTTGCCGAGCGCGCGCAGCAGCGCCTGCATCGCGATCAGCGAGCCGAGCGCATCCCCGTCGACGTTCTCGTGCGTCACGACCGCGAAGCGATCGCCGGCCGCGATCGCGCGCAGCACCTGCTCGCGCGCGCTGAGCGCGAGTGAGGTCGTCTCGGTCACCGCGGCTCACGCAACAGCGACTCGACGCGCAGCGCGCGGTCGGTCGTCGAGTCGTAGACGAACTCCAGCCTCGGCGTGCGCTTGAGCGACAGCTCGCCGGCGATCCGGCCCTGCAGCAGGCCGTGGGCGCTATCCAGCGCCGCGAGCGAGTCGGAGCGGGCGCCGTCGTCGCCGAGCACGCTGACGAACACGCGGGCGGCGCGCAGGTCTGGGCTTGTCTTGACGTCGGTCACCGTGATGAATCCGAACCGTGGGTCTGACAGCTCTCCGGCGAGCGCGTCCGCGAGGACCTGGCGAATCGCCTCGTCAACCCGGCGCATGCGCTCCCCAGCCATACTAGCCCCCGGCTCGCCTCACCGCTCAGGCGAGCGCGCGCTCCACCTTGCGTGTCTCATAGACCTCGAGCACGTCGCCGGTCTTGATGTCCTGGAAGTTCGCGAGCACGATCCCGCACTCGAAGCCGCTGGCGACCTCGCGCGCATCCTCGTTGAAGCGCTTGAGGCTGGCGACGGTCGTCTCGTTGATCACGGTGCCGTCTCGCACGACGCGAACCTTCGCCCCGCGCGTCACCTTCCCTTCAGTGACAAAGCAGCCTGCGATCGTTCCGATCCGCGACGCGCGGAAGGTCTGGCGCACCTCGACCTGGCCGACGGTGTCCTCGACCTCGTCGGGCTCGAGCATGCCCTGCATCGCGGCGCGCAGCTCGTCGATCGCTCGGTAGATGACGGAGTAGCCGCGAATCTCGATCCCCTCGCGTTCGGCGAGCGCCCGGGCATCGCCGACCGGCCGCACGTTGAAGGCCAGGATCACCGCGTCGGAGGCGGCGGCGAGCATCACGTCGGACTCGGTGATGCCGCCAACGCCGCGGTGGATGATGTTGACCGAGACCTCGTTCTGGGGCAGCTTGGCGATCTCGTCCTCGACCGCCTCGACGGAGCCTGACACGTCGCCCTTGAGCACGAGGTTGAGCTCCTTGACGGTGCCCTCCTGGGCGAGCTTGAAGACGTCCTCGAGCGAGATCTTGCGGCCCGAGCGCCGCGCCAGCGCCTCGGTCTTCAGGCGCGTCGCGCGCTGGCTGGCGAGCTGGCGCGCGCGGCGCTCGTTCTCGACCACGTAGGCGTACTCGCCGGCCTCCGGCACGCCGTCGAAGCCGAGCACCTCGACCGGCTCGCCCGGCCCGGCGGACTTCGAGCGTGTGCCAAGGAAGTCGTTCATCGCGCGTACCCGCCCGACGCTCGCGCCCGCGACCAGCGCGTCGCCGATGTGCAGCGTGCCGCGCGAGACCAGCAGCGTGACGACCGGCCCGCGGCCGGGATCCAGGCGCGACTCGATCACCACGCCCGAGGCGTCCGCGTGCGGGTTGGCGCGCAGGTCCTCGAGGTCGGCGACGACCTGGATCGTGTCGAGTAGTTCCTCGAGTCCCTGGTGGGTCTTGGCCGAGACGTCGACGAACTCGACGTCGCCGCCCCACTCGGCGGGCTGCAGGCCGCGTGTGGTCATCTCCGTGCGGACGCGATCCGGCTGCGCCCCCTCCTTGTCGATCTTGTTGACGGCGACGACGATCGGCACGTCGGCCGCGCGCGCGTGGTCGATCGCCTCATCGGTCTGCGGCTTGGCGCCGTCGTCGGCGGCGACCACGATCACGGCGATGTCGGTGACCCGGGCGCCGCGCGCGCGCATCGCGGTGAATGCCTCGTGGCCCGGCGTGTCGAGGAAGGTGATCGCCTTGCCGTTGTGGTGGACCTGGTAGGCGCCGATGTGCTGCGTGATGCCGCCGGCCTCGCCCTTGGCGACCTCGGTCTGGCGGATCGCGTCAAGCAATGAGGTCTTGCCGTGATCGACGTGGCCCATGATCGTGACCACCGGAGGCCGCGCCGCGAGCGTCTCCTCGTCATCGTCGAAGACCGGCTCGCCGACCAGGTCGTCGGCGGCGTGGACGATCTCGATGTCCTTGCCGAACTCGGTGGCGAGAACGGTGATCGCCTCGTCGGTCAGGGTCTGCGTGAGCGTCGCCATCTCGCCGAGGCTCATCAGCTTGCGGATCACCTCGGGGACGGCGACGCCGAAGTACTCGGCGACGCCCTTGACGGTCGAGCCGGAGTTGATCCGGATCAGGTCGGTCGCGCCGCGGGCGACCTCGTCGATCGGCGTGATCGTGTCGTCATATGTCCCACGCCGGCGCCGTCCTCGCCGCGGCGGGCGCCGCACCGGCTGGCTGGCGGGGCCGCCGGCCTGGCGCCGCGAAGCCTGCGAGTCGATCACCACGCGCCGGCGGCCGCCCGGTCCGACGGCACCGGGGCGCTGCTCGCCCGTGCGCGAGTCGCGCGTCGGGCGCGAGCGATTGGCCTCGGCCGCGCGCGCGGCCTCGCCCGGCGAGGACTCCGCCGCGAAATCCGCCTCTGAGGGTGGCTTCGCGAGCTCGCTGGTGGGGGCGGCGGTCTGTACGGCGGTTGCGGGTGCGCTCGCCGCAGAGGGAGCGGCGGCGCGCGTGGCTGCGGGCTCGGTCGCGGCCTTGGGCGAAGCCGGCGGCGCAGCCTGCGGGCGTTCCGCCGCGGCGCGCGGCTTGGCAGCGACCTTCGCCGCCGGCTTGGCCGGCGGGCTTGCCGGCGCGGCGGCCTTTGCCGGCGCGGCGGCGCCGTTGCTGGCGAGCGCTCCGAGCGCAAGGTCCTCATCGACGCTCGACGCCGCGGCCTTGGCCTCGATGCCGGCGGCCGCCAGCCTGGCCAGCAGCTCCTTGGTGCTCACACCCTGCGCCTTTGCGATCTCATGCACGCGTTTCTTTGCCATCAGGCCACCGATTCTACGGTCTGTGCGTCAATCGAGAACGGGCGGCGAAATGCGCGTTGCAGGCCGCCACGGCGGCGCGAGCGCGCGAGGCAGTCATCCGAGCAGACGTAAGCGCCCCGGCCCTGCATACGCTGGTCACGGTCGATGCGCAGCACGCCGTCGCTGATCGCCAAACGCACGAGCTCGTGCTTCGGCGCCCTGCGTCCGCACCCTGCGCAGCGCCGCAGCGGCGGCCGCGAGACGGCTATGACGCCGGCCCCGCGGCGGCGGGCGGAAGCTCGGCGGCGACGGGAGTCTCGCCGGCGACGGGAGTCTCGCCGGCGACGGGAGTCTCGCCGGCGACCTCGAGCGCCTGGTGAGCTTCCAGGCCGCAGTAGCGCGAGCCGGGCAACGACGCGTTCGGGCAGCGGCGGCCGTTGCTCATCACGGCCGCGCAGCGGCCGGAGGCCTCGAGCTGCTCGCCGTAGCCCTGCTCGGCCTCCTCGGCGGCGAACTCGCTCTCGGACTTGATGTCCACACGCCAGCCCGTCAGTCGCGCCGCGAGACGCGCGTTCTGGCCCTCGCGACCGATCGCCAGTGAGAGCTGGTCGTCGGGGACGATCACCGTCGCCTGCTTGGCGGCGTCGTCGACCAGCACCTCCCGCACGCGCGCCGGTGACAGCGCCTTGGCGACGAAGCGCGCCGGCTCGTCGTTGTAGGGAATGATGTCGATCTTCTCGCCGCGCAGCTCGGAGACGACCATCCTCACGCGCGAGCCGCGCGGGCCGACGCAGGCGCCGACCGGATCGACGCCGTCGACGTGCGAGATCACAGCGATCTTCGAGCGGTAGCCCGGCTCGCGGGCGACGCCTGCGATCTCGACCAGGCCGTCGGCGATCTCGGGCACCTCCAGCTCGAACAGCTTCTTGATCAGTTCGGAGTCGCGGCGCGAAACGATGATGCTCGGCCCCTTCGTCGAGGGCGAGACCTCCTTGATCACCGCCTTGATCCGCTGCGAGTGGTCGTAGCGCTCGCCGTCGACCTGCTCGGACTTCGGCAGCAACGCCTCCACGCGCTCGCGCAGCTGAACCAGCGTGTAGCGCGAGTCGGACTGCTGGACGATGCCGGTGATCAGCTCGCCGACCCGGTCGCGGTACTCCTCATACATCATGTCGCGCTCGGCTTCGCGGATCCGCTGCAGGATCACCTGCTTGGCGGTCTGCGCGGCGATCCGCCCGAAGTCGCCCGGCGTCACGTCGCGCTCCTCGATCTGGTCGCGGTACTGCTCGAACTTGGCCGGGTCGATCTCGGGATCCTCGGGCTCGCGCATCTCGCCCGTTTCCGGGTCGATCGTCGTCGCCTCGTCGATCGTCTCGACGATCAGATGCGCCTCGAGGCGCTCCGGGATGATCAGCTCGATCACACGGAAGTCGGCGGTCTCGCGGTCGATCTCGACCCGCGCGTACTTGGCCGAGCCGGGCTGCTTCTTGTAGGCCGACAGCAGTGCGTCCTCGAGCGCGACCATCAGCTTCTCGGGCTCGATGCCCTTCTCGCGCGCGAGCGCGTTCATCGCATCCAGGATCTCACGTGACATGTGCCTACTCCTCCACCAGATGGGACCGCTTGATCGCGGCGTAGGGGATCGCGACGATCCCCTCCGGCGCGGCGAGGGTGACCTCCTGCGCGCTGGCGCCGATCAGCTCGCCGACGACACTGCCCGGCTCGCTCACCCCCGCGCACGCAGCGACGCGTACGCGGGCGCGACGGCCGACGAAGCGCTGAAAGTGCTCCGGCTTGGTCAGCGGGCGTTTGGGGCCCGGCGAGCTGACCTCGAGCGCGTAGCTCTCGCGGAGGTCTCCGAGCGCATGCGTGACGCGCTCGCAGAGCGCGAGCGTCACGCCCTCGGGATGGTCGATGAAGATTCGCAACGTGTCGCCGGAGCGCTCGACGAGCAGCACTTCCACCTGCGGCTCGGCGGCCTCCAAACGCTGCTCGATATCTGCTTGTAGCTGTTCCATGACGAAAAAAAAGCGGGCTTCGGCCCACTTCAACGCACCGCCAACATCGCTGCACAGGCGGTACTCACCGAGAATAGCACTCTCGGCACAAGGCAAAAATGCGCCTTGACGAGGTCATCCGCGGAGCCCTTCGACCGCGTCCAGCACGGCCTCGGCGATCTCGCGCTTCGCGGCCGGCCCGACCTCGAGCTCGCCACCGGATGTGATGATCGTTACCGCGTTGCGCTCGGCGTCGAAGCCGATGCCGGCCTGCGAGACGTCGTTGCAGACGATCGCATCGAGACTCTTCGCGGCCAGCTTCCCGCTCGCCCGCTCCCGCCCGCCCGGGCCGTGCTCAGCCGCGAAGCCGACCACCGTCTGCCCCTCGCGCCGCCGTGCCGCCAATGC
>JBEKSK010000193.1:0-5758 GCA_049517155.1 Solirubrobacteraceae bacterium | reverse complement strand
ACTCGCGCCGGACGCCTCGGAGCTCGTGCTGGCGCGCCGCGTCGGCATGGACGGGCGCACCCGGGCCTACGTGGGCGGCCGCTCGATCGCGGTGGGCCAGCTGCGCGAGCTCGCCGGCGAGCTGCTGTCGTTCTACGGCCAGCACGAGCACCGGCGGCTGATGCTGGGCGCGGCCCAGCTCGAGATCCTCGACGCCTCGTGCGGTCCGCAGCAGGCGCTGCGCCGCGCGGCGACCGCGACGGCTTGGGCGGCGGTGAGCGAGGCGCGCGGCGAGCTCGAAGCGCTGGCGGAGCTCGCCGGCGAACGCGAGCGCCAGCTCGACCTGCTCGAGTTCGAACTGGGCGAGATCGAGCAGGTCGATCCGGGCGAGGACGAGCGCACCGCGCTCGTCGCCGAGCGCGAGCGGCTGCGCAACGCCGAGGGGCTGCGAAGCGCGTCGTGGGGTGCACAGCAGGCGCTCGCCGACGAGGATGCCGGCGGCCTGCGCGGGCTGCTCGCGTGCGAGTCGAGCCTCGAGACCGCGGCACCCCTCGATCCCCAGCTCGAGGCGCTGGCGGCCCGCGCGCGGGCACTGACGATCGAGTCTCAGGATCTGCTCAGCGAGATCGGCCGCTACGGCGAGCAGCTCGAAACCGAGCCCGGCCGCCTGGAATGGGTCGAGGAGCGCCTGGGCGCCATCGCGCGGCTGGAGCGCAAGCACGGCGGCAGCGTGGCCGCGGTGCTCGAGCATGCCGCGCACTGCCGCGAGCGTCGCGAGCAGCTGATCGGCGCGGAGGTCGCGATGGAGGCCGCGCAGGCGCGGCTGGATGACGCGCTGCGCGAGCACGCCGTGGCGCATGCGGCGCTCAGCCGCGCGCGCGCCGCCGGCGCGCCGGTACTGGCGGGCGAGGTGCGCGAGCGCTTGGCGGAGCTGGCGATGGCGCAGGCGAGCTTCGAGGTCGCCCTCGTGCCATGCGAGCCGGGGCGGGCGGGCGCCGAGCAGGTCCAGTTCGAGATTGCGCCGAACCCTGGTGTTCCGGCCGCGCCGCTGCGCGAGATCGCCTCCGGCGGCGAGCTCTCGCGCGTGATGCTGGCGCTCTTGTCCGCCGCGCACGGCGGCGGTGCCACGACGCTCGTGTTCGACGAGATCGACGCCGGGATCGGCGGCCACACCGCCAGGGCGGTCGGCGAGCAGCTGCGCGCGCTCGCCCAGGGCCGCCAGATTCTCGCGATCACCCACCTGCCGCAGGTGGCGTCGTTCGCGGCGCGCCACTTCACGATCGCGAAGGACCTCGGCGGTGAGCCGACACGCGCGACCGTCACCCGCCTGGGCGACGAGCAGGTGCTCGGCGAACTGGTGCGGATGCTCGGCGCCGACGCGCAGGATGCCGGCGCCCGCCGCCACGCCAAGGAGCTGCTGCGAGCGGCGTGAGCGCGCCCGACGCGGACGACGTCGCCGACCTGCTCGCGGGCGATGCGCCGCGGGCGGCGCGTGTGCTCGTCGCCGCGCTGGCCCGCGAGACTCCGGTGCTCGCCTCGGGCACGCTGACCGAGCGCTTCGGCGGCCGCATCCTGCTGAAGGCCGAGAACCTCCAGCGAACCGGCTCGTTCAAGCTGCGCGGCGCACTGAACCGGGTGGCCGATCTGGCGGCCGGGAGCGGAGTTGTCGCCGGCAGCGCCGGTAACCACGCCCAGGCGCTCGCCTACGCCGCCAGCGCGCGCGGCGTGGCGTGTGAGGTGTTCATGCCGGACCAGGCGCCCGTGGCCAAGGTAGCCGCCGTTCAGGCCTACGGCGGCTCGGTCACCCTCGGCGGTGAGAGCGTTGACGACTGCGTCGCCGCCGCTCGCGAGCGCGCGCAGTTCACCGGTGCCGTCTTCGTCCACCCCTTCGATGACCCCCACGTGATCGTCGGCCAGTCGACGCTGGGACTGGAACTGCTCGATCAGGTTCCGGACCTTGCCACCGTGGTGGTCCCGCTCGGTGGTGGCGGGCTGATCTCGGGGATCGCCGGTGTCGTCAAGCTTGCTCGCCCCCACGTTCGCGTGGTCGGCGTCCAGGTCGCCGCGTGCGCCCCCTACCCGCAGGCGCTCGCGGCCGGGGCGCCGCTCAGCGTCCACGCCGCCTCGACGATCGCCGACGGCATCGCTGTCAAGCGGCCGGGGGAGCTCACGCTGCCGCTGGTCGCGCGCTGGGTCGACGAGGTGGTGGTCGTCAGCGAAGAGGACACGGCCGAGGCGATGGTGATGCTGATGGAGCGCGCGAAGCTGGTGGTGGAGGGGGCCGGCGCGGTCGGCGTCGCCGCGCTGCTCGCGTCGCTCGTCAAGCCATCGGCAGATGGCGCCACCGTGCTCGTGCTGTCCGGCGGCAATGTCGACGCCGGCCTGCTCGCGCTGGTGGCGCGCCGCCACGAAACCGCGGTCGGGCGGCGCCTGCGGGTCTTCACGCGCGTGTCGGACCGGCCGGGCGGCCTTGCCGCGCTGCTCTTGTGCGTGGCGTCGGCCGGCGGGAACCTGCTCGCCGTCGAGCACGTGCGCGAAGCGGTCGACCTGCAGGTGCGTCAGACCGGCGTGGAGCTGACACTCGAGACGCGCGGCAGCGAGCACGCCGAAGCGATCATCGCCGCGATGATGGCCGACGGCTACGAGGTGGAGCGGGTCTAGTGGGTTGCGAGCAGGTCTCGCTGCGGGTCGATGTTCCAGCGCGCCGCGGCGGCGCGGTGCTCCTCGCGCAGCGACCAGCGGTCGGGAAGATCGTCGCCGTCGTGGTCGGGCACGGCTCCCTTCAGCGCCATGCAGCCGGTGTTGTCACCGAGCGATCGGATCAGCGCGACATCCTCGCGGCCGAGCGGGCGAGTCCGCGCCAGGGCCGCAAGCTCTGCGCGCTTGTCCTCGACGGCGCGCGCGCCGGGCCCGGACTCCTGGATCAGCGTCGGCGCCACGCAGGCGACTGGCGCTTGCGCGAGATCCCACGCACAGGCCAGCTGCAGCATCGTCAGCGCGTTGCGCGCTGCGATCGGCCGCATCAGCTCGAGGCGCTCGCGCGCCTGCTCGACCCAGCCGGCGGGCCGGAACGAGCGGTGGTCGCCCGTCCTGAAAGCGTGCCCGGCGGCGACATCGTCGTGGAAGACGCCGCCGTAGTCGACGACCCTGGCGATCACGCGCACGCCCGCGGCCGATGCCGGGCGCAGGGCGAGCTCGCCAGGCCACGGCTCGAGCGGGTTGAGGATCAGCATCGCCCAATCGATCAGCGCCCCGAACCGCTCGAAGCAGTCGATCAGATCCAGCGTGAAGCCGTTCGCAGGGCCGGGCGCGACGCCGAGCAGCCGCGTGAGGCCCTGCTCGCGCAGCGCCGCCATCCCCTGCCAGACCGCTTCGCTGGTGTAACCGATGCGGTCCGGGTTGTGCAGCAGCAGCACGTCGAAGCGGTCGAGCCCGCAGCGCTCCAGGCTGCGCTCCGTCGCCATCCGCAGATAGTCCCCGTAGTCGTCTGGTCCGCGCAGCGCCGGGTCGGTGAAGCGCGGGAAGCCCTTCGCGCCGGCCCGCTCGCCCGTGTAGAAGTCGTGGCCGACGGCCCCGACGACGCAGACGCGCTCGCGCGCGATGCCCTCGAGGGCCACGCCGAGCAGGCGATCGGCCTCGCCGGCCCCATACACGTCGGCCGTGATCACCGTGTCGATCTCGGCGTCCGGTCGAAGCAGCGCGATCAGGCGCTGCTCTTCGAGCGGCTCCCCGAAATGCATGAAGCGCCCGCCGCTCCAGGTTCCCAGCGCGGCGACCCCAGGATCGCGGTGTTGAGGCCCGTCCACCCGATTCAGTCTAGATGCGCGCCGGCGTGGCCGCCGCTAGGCTCGCGGGCCGTGCCTCGAGTTCGCTTCCAGCGCTCCGCCTGCCCGGTGGAGCGCACCGCCGGTGGCGCCGGGTGAGGACGCCGAGCGTCGGGCAGCTGCTGCGGGGGGCGTTCGAGCTCTATCGTGGCAACGCGCGGCTTGTCCTGTCGGTGACAGTGCCGGTCGTCATTGTCGTGACGGGGTTGACGGCGCTCGGCCTGGGGGAGTTCGGGGCGCGCGTCAATCCGGCTCCGCCGCTGCGCGACACCTACGTCGACTTCGCCGTCAGCGAACTCGTCACGGGGCCGCTGATCACCGCGATCCTCGCCCGCTTGGTCCTCCTGAAGCGTCGCGGGGAGGCGGTGAACGCCACCGACCTCGTGGCCGACGCGCTAGAGCTCTTTCCAGCCGTGCTGCTCGTGATCATCACCTGGCTGCTTGTCGCATTCTGCGGGTTCGCCTTTTTCTTCGTTCCCGGTGCCTACATCTTTGTGAGCTGGTACTTCGTCGTGCAGGCCGTCGTGATCGACGGCGACCGCGGGTTCGCGCCGATCCGCCGCAGCGCGGTGCTGGTCAGCGGCCACTGGTGGCAGAGCGCGGGCACGGGTGCGGCGTTCTGGCTCGCGTCGCTCGTGCCACAGGTGGTGATCGTCTACGCGCTGACACCCGTCGCGCGCTCGGCCAACTCCTACGCGATCGTCGTTGTCGCCGGCGCGCTGGCGAGCGTCATCGCGCTCCCGTTCCTCGCGATCGGCGCGACGCTCTACTACCTCGAGCTGCGCGACGGCGCCGCCCGCGCCGCCCGCGCTTGACGCGTAAGCCGCCCGCTCTTGACGCGCGCGAGCGTGCCGCGGAGCGTGGCGTGGGCCATCACGCGCTCCGAGTTCCGACCGCGTCGCTCGCTACGGTGCGACCTTGCCCGCTCCGCTTCGACCCTCCACCTCCAGCCGGCGCTCGACTGCTTCGCGCTTCGCGCCGCGCGTGCCGAGGGGTTCTGTCCAAACTCCGCTTTCAGCGAGCGCGCCCGCGTTTCGCGCTGGCTAGACTGGTGAGACGCCCTTATGCCACAGACGCCTGACCGTCAACACCGCCCTCGCTTCATCTTCGTCACCGGCGGCGTCGTCTCCTCACTCGGCAAGGGCATCGCGGCGGCGTCGATCGGCAAGCTGCTGGTGGCGCGCGGTCTGACCGTCGCGCTGCAGAAGTTCGACCCCTACATCAACGTCGATCCCGGCACGATGTCGCCCTACCAGCACGGCGAGGTCTTCGTGACCGAGGACGGAGCCGAGACCGATCTCGACCTCGGCCACTACGAGCGTTTCACCGACGCCAACACCTCGCGGGCATCCAACGTGACCGCCGGCGGGATCTACAACACGGTGATCCGGCGCGAACGTCGTGGCGACTATCTCGGCGCGACGGTGCAGGTGGTGCCTCACATCACCGACGAGATCAAGCAGCGGATCTCGCTGATCGCGGAATCGACCGACGTCGACGTCGTGATCACCGAGATCGGGGGCACCGTCGGCGACATCGAGTCGCTGCCGTTCCTGGAAGCGATCCGCCAGTTTCCGGTCGATGTCGGGCGCCGGCGGTGCATGTTCATCCATCTCACGCTGGTGCCGTTCATCAACCACGCCGGCGAGTTGAAGACGAAGCCGACCCAGCACTCGGTCAACGAACTGCGTCGCATCGGCATCCAGCCGGACATGGTCGTCTGTCGCTCGGAGTCACCACTGTCAAGCGACATCCGCAAGAAGATCGCCCTCTTCGCGAGCCTGCCGATCGAGGCCGTGGTATCGGCCTACGATGTCCGCAACATCTACGAATGCCCGCTGAACTTCCAGGGCGAAGGCGTGGACGAATTCGTCCTCGACCACTTCGGGCTCAGCGCGCCGGCCCCCGACCTTGACTGCTGGCGCGCGCTGACGGAGCGGGCACGGGACGCCGCG
>JBEKSK010000192.1:0-5775 GCA_049517155.1 Solirubrobacteraceae bacterium | reverse complement strand
TCGGGGGAGGGAACCGACTTCGCCGGCGTCGTCGAGGAGCTGGGCGCGGGTGTCGACTCCTTCGCGGCCGGGCAGTCGGTGTGCGGCTGGAGCGAGCGGCGCTCGAGCCACGCGGAGTTCGTCGCGGTACCCGCCGAGCAACTCACGCCAAAGCCGGACGGCCTCGCCTGGGAGGTCGCCGGCTCGCTGTTCGTTGCGGGTATGGCCGCCTACGCGAGCGTCCAGGCCGTGGCGCCGGCGCCCGGCGAGGTGGTCGTCGTCTCCGGCGCGGCCGGCGGCGTCGGTTCTGTCGCCGTGCAGCTGGCCGTGCGCGCCGGAGCGACGGTGATCGGCCTCGCGAGCGAGGGCAACCATGCCTGGCTGCGCGACCATGGCGTGATCGCGGTCAGCTACGGCGACGGCCAGGCCGAGCGGATCCTGGAGGCCTCCGGCGGGCACATCGACGCCTTCATCGACACCTTTGGCGGCGGCTACGTCGACCTCGCGGTCTCACTCGGGGTGCCGGTCGAGCGGATCAACACGATCGCGGATTTCGAGGCGATCGGGCGTCTCGGCGTGCACGGAGAGGGGACCCACGCGGTCGGGACCAGCGAGCTGCTGGCGCAGCTCGCCGCACTGGCCGCCGACGGCAGCCTCGAGATCCCGATCGCGCGGACGTTCCCGCTCGTGCAGGTACGCGACGCCTTCGTCGAGCTCGCGCTGCGCAAGACGCACGGCAAGATCGTGCTGATCCCCTGAGCGGGCGTGCGGCGCGCAGCGCGGTGAAGGCGAGACGGCCGCGGCCGCGGCACGCTCAGGTAGCGTGAAGCCATGATCGACGTGGACACGGCGATTCGCACGCGGCGTACGCATAAGGCGTTCGGGCCCGAGCCGGTCGATCGCGCGACGCTGCTCGAGCTGTTCGAGCTGGCGCGCTGGGCGCCCAACCACCACCTCACGAACCCGTGGCGCTTTCACGTACTCGGCGAGCGAAGCCGCGCCGAGCTTGCCCGGCAGGCCGAGCTTGCCGCTCCCGGCGCAGCCAAGAAGCTCGATCGCGCACCGACGCTGGTCGTCGCCGCCGCCAGCTGTGCGGGTGATGCGGTGGCGCAGCGCGAGGATCTGCTCGCGGCTGCGATCGCCGCCTACCTCGTCCTGCTCGGCGCGCACGCACGAGGGCTCGCCGGCTACTGGCGCACGCTGCCGCTGCTCGATACGCCGGCTGTGCGCGCCGCGCTCGCGATCGACGCCGGCGAGCAGCCGATCGGGCTGCTGCACCTCGGGCGCCCCCTGGCGGACCAGCGGGTTCCGCCGCGCGCGGCGGTCGAGGAGATCGCCACGTTCCTCGACTGAGAGAGTTCAGCCGAGAACCCCGCCGGCTGGGCCGGCGAGGGCCGGATCGCGCGGCTCACTCACCCGCGCCGCCGCGCCCGCCGCCGCGCCCATCCCCGCGCCGCGGCCAGTAGGCCTCCAGGTCGGCCAGGCGGGCCGGGCCGCGGGCGAGTGAGCCGACCGTCTCGGGTGCCCGGGCGCCGAGCTGGGAGGCGACGACGACAAACAGCTGGGCGGTCGTCAGCGCGTCGCCGATCGCCGTGTGCGGGGAGTGCACCGGCAGGCCGCACTCGCGCGCCAGCCCACCCAGGTCCAGGAACCCCGGCAGCTCGCCGTCGCGCTCGGCCAGCCAGACGCGGGCCAGCACCGCGGTGTCGAGCACCGGGCCGCGCAGCCGCAGCCGCAGCGCTCTCAGTGCGTCGCCCAGGAAAGCGCGCTCGACCGGCGCGTGGTGGGCGACCAGTACGCGGCCCGCCATCGCCGCGAGCAACGGATCCAGTCCCTCCCGCGCCGGCGGCGCGAGGGCGAGGTCGATGGCACGCAGGCCGTGCACGCGGATCGCCGACTCGGCGAGCGGCGCCGTCGGGCGCACGAGCCCGACCGCGGCGCCCTCCAGTCGCACGCGTCCGTCGTCGATCGGCAGCGCGCCGAAGGAGATGATCTCGCCGCCACGGCGCTCGAGCCGGCTCAGCTCGACGTCGACGACGCAGTAGCGGGCCTGCCGCCACGGCGTGCGCGCCGCGGGCGGGCGTGAGGCGAGGTAGGCGCGCGCCCCTTCACCCCGCGCCGCGCGGCGCCCAAGGGCCCTCACCAGACGGGCGCCTGCAGCTCGGCGGCAACCCGCTTCTGCACCGCGGCGACGGCACGGAAGGCCTCTCGCAGGTAGCTGCGGGTGAGTGGACTCAGCGCCGCCGGGTCGATGTAGTTGTCCGGCGTCTCGCCGGCACGCAGCTGCTCGACCTGGTGATCGATGCGCAGGCCGACGATCAGCTCGTGGGCTTCCGCCAGCATGTGGGCGTCGCTCGCCGGCAGCGTCCCGGCCTCGCCGGCGACGCGCAGGCGCTCGGCCGTCGAGGTGCAGCTGACGCCCGCCGCCATCGCGGCCCAGCGCGCGAGATCGACGATCGGGACAACGCCGCCGTGCTTGAGGTCCAGCTGGCCGCGTCGCTCGCCGCTGTGCTCCACGACCAGGCCGCGCAGGAACCCGGTTGGCGGGCGGTAGGAGAGCGCGAAGCGCGCCAGCAGGCGCAGCAGCGCCGGATGCTCGGGCGCCAGGCAGAACTCCTCGGCAACCGGCGTCCCGGCGTGGATGCCCCACACCGGCCGGCTGTCCACCAGCACCGAGGTCAGGATCAGCGCCTTCTCCTGGCTCGGGTCCTCGAGCCAGCTGCGGGCGACGTGGCGCCAGGACGCCTCCGAGCGCACGAACAGCAGATCGGAGGCGGTCGCCCCGTAGGCGTCCGCGTGCAGGCCGCACGCCGCCATGCCCGCGACGACACGCTGGCCGAGGTCGTGCAGGTGCGGGCGGATCGCGTGCTCGTCGCCGTCGCCGTACCAGACGATCGCCGAGTCGACGTCCGAGCTCGGCAGCGCCTCGCGGCGCGCCTGGCTGCCGAGTGCCAGCCAGGCGAACGGGGCCTGCGGCGCGCCGATCTCGGCGACCGTCAGCTCCACCAGGCGGCGCGTCAAGGCGTCGAGCACGACCGAGTAGATCGCCGAGATGCTCGGCGCCGCAAGGCGCGTCTCGTGCAGCGCCAGGAACATCGCCGCCAGCTGCGCCGAGCCCGCGGCGAGCTCATCGACACTCGTGGCGGCGCTGATCGTGCGCCTGACGTAGAACGAGCTGCGCGTCTCGACCGCGATCAGGTCGATGTCGGCGACGACGCCGACCAGCTCACCGCGCGCCGAGATCACGGGGAAGTGGCGGATGCCGCGGTCGAGCATCTCGAGCAGCACGCCGCCGCCGAGGCGGTCCGGCGCCACCGTGTAGGCCGGCGCGGTCATCACGGCGCTGACGGGCTCCTCACCGGACACGCCCGCCGCGACGACGCGCGAGCGCAGGTCGCGGTCGGTCATGATCCCGATCGAGGCGGGGAGCCTCACGCAGACCGCGGTCGCACCGGCGGCGGTCATCAGCCGTGCCGCCTCGCGGATCGTGGTCTGGGGTTCGACGATCACCGGCGCCGAGCGGATCAGCGAGCTGACCGGCTGGTGCGCGGGTTCGCGGCCAGCGGCCGCGGCCTGGTCACGCGGCGGCGTGGGCACACCGATCGCGTCGCCGCGCGAGGTCAGCAGCGAGCGGGCGACGAAGCCGACGCTCTCGGGTCGTGCGAGCAGGCGCAGCGCGACGTCGGCGCCGAGCCGGTAGCAGAGCGTGTCCTCGTGGGCCCGGGCGGTGAAGCCGGCCGGCAGGCCCGACAGCATCGAGCCGTGGCCGAACAGCTCACCGGGGCCGAGCAGGTCGAGCACCGCGTCGGCGTGGATGATCTCGACGGCGCCGCTGCGCACGACTCGGACATGGGCGACGGGCTCCGCTCCCTCAGCGAAGATCGTCGTCCCGGCGAGGTGAAACTCGATCTCCGCGGAGGCCGCCGCGACCTCCACATCGGCGAAGCCCAGGGCGTCGAACGGCGGGTGGCGGCGCAGGAAGTCGGCCACGTCGGCGAGCGCCGTGACCGGCGCGGTCCCGGGCGCCCGCCGCTCGCCGCGCGCCGGCGCGCGCCCCGCTTCGCCTGGATCGTCTGTGTCCTTCTCGCTCATCACGGCCCCCGCCGCTCGCGCCGCCCCGCCTGAGCCGATGCTCAGCGGCAGAACACGGCCGTTGCGTTGCGGTTGATGATCACACGATCCTCGCGCCGGCGGCGGTGATCGTGGGAGCTCGGCGCCGGCGGCTCAGCCGGCCGGGTGGAGGTTCTCGTAGTAGGTCACCGGCTGGGTGTAGGCGGCGTAGCCCTCCACGCCGGCCCGGGTCACGTTCTGCACCGGGACGGCGAACAGGTTGATCGTCGGCGAGGCCGCGTCGATCGCCGCGGCGGCCTGGGTGATCAGCGCCTGCGTGACCGACCCGCCCGGGCTGTCAGAGAGCTGCTCGAGCAGCGTCTCGAGCGTCGCGCTGCCGTAATGCTGCTCGGCCGCGCTCGAGACCGGGTCGAGCGCCGTGTTGGCGTCCTGTTCGAGCAGGAAGCCGGCGCCGCCGAGCAGCGGCGTGTCGTCGTCGATGCTCGACTCAAGGCCCGGCGACTGCTCGAGCGCCAGCAGCTGGTCGCTGTCGTCGACGTAGATGACCTGGAGTGTCACGCCGATCTGGACCATGTCGTCCGTCAGCGTGCTGATCACGCCGCCGCCGCCGCCCCCGAGCTCGGCGTCGTTGGTGTACAGCTTGACCGTGATCCCGGCGGGGAGGTAGCCGGCGGCGCGCAGCAGGCTGCGCGCCTGAACCGGGTCAAAGCTTGTCGGCTGCGCCGCGCCGAAGGCAGCGGGGATCGTCAGCACCGACGGCTTGGCGTAGCCCGCGTCGATCGTCGGTGTCAGCTCGCTGCGGTTGATGCCGAGGTTGATCGCCTCGCGCACCGCCGGGTTCGCGAGCGGCCCGCCGGCCACGTCGAGATGCCAAGCGACGACCGCGGGCCCGGTCTGCAGGATCGTCGCGGCGGCGCCCTCGTCAGGGCCGTTGACGACGGCGGTCTCGAAGTCGCTCCAGTTCAGCCCGCTGGTGTGCGTTGCGCTGCCGTCCATCACGGCGGCGAGCCGCCCGGCGGAGCTTGCGTCCAGGCGGATGATCACGTGCGTGTAGTACGGCCGCCGCCAGAACCCGGGATTGGCCGCGAGCTCGATCACGCGTCGCGGCACGAACGTTGACACCGAGTAGGCGCCGAAGCTCGCCGAGTGGGTTGCGCCCCACTGCTGCCCCCAGGGGTCGCCCGCCTTGGCGTTGGCGCGGTAGAGCGCGCTGTCGTAGATGCCCGCGTCGTATGAGGCGAGCACCGACAGCGTGAACGGGCTCGGCGCGGTGACGTTGACGCGAACGCGGTGGCTGTCGATGATCGTGACCGGGTCGGCGACGTCGATGTGGGCGAGGCGGAAGAGGAACGGAGCCACCGGCGAGCGCGCGATCGCCCGGTCAAGGCTCCACTTGACGTCGGCTGCCGTGAACGGGTCGCCCGTCGCACCGCGCACGCCGCGACGCAGCTCGAACGTGTAGCTGCCGCCGCTCGAACGCTGCCAGGAGGTCGCGAGATAGGGCACGACGGCCCCGTCGGGCGCCAGCCGGGCGTCGGGCCCGGGGGCGGCCGGCGCCGGGCGCACGAGTTCGCTCGACCAGCTCGGCACGATCGCGGCCGCGGCCGTGGACGGGGTCGCGGTCTCGTCCAGGCTGACCGGCAGCTCCGCGACCAGGTCGATGAAGGTGTGGGCGCCGGCGGTGCTCGCGCTCGCACCCCCCCCGCAGCCCGCGAGGGCGCCCGC
>JBEKSK010000191.1:0-5790 GCA_049517155.1 Solirubrobacteraceae bacterium | reverse complement strand
CGCGCCATCCGCGCGAGAGCGGCGTGCCGCACCCCGCGCTCCGCGCCGACGAGAGCGAGGCGAGCGCCGTGCCGACGCCGCAGGAGCGCCTGCGCGCAGCGTTCAGCTCCGAGCTCCCCGACGACATCCTCGAACGCGACGCGCGCCATCACGCGACGCCGATCGACGTCTACGCCCGCGCCGACTACAGCGAGCCGCGGCCATCGTCGGTCGGGCAGCCGCGCCTGCGTGTGGTGGGGGTCGGCGGCGGCGGCGTCAACGCCGTCAACCGGATGGTCGAGGCCGGCATCGCCGGGGTCGAGTTCCTGGCCGTCAACACCGATCTGCAGTCGCTGCAGCAGTGCACGGCCGACGTCACCGTGCACATCGGCGCGCAGGTCACCCGCGGGCTCGGCTCGGGCGCGAACGCGGAGCTCGGCCGTCTGGCGGCGATGGAGGAGTACGACCAGGTCAAGTCGCTGCTGAAGGGCGCCGACATGATCTTCATCACGGCCGGCGAGGGCGGCGGCACGGGCACCGGCGCGGCGCCCGTGATCGCGCGGATCGCGCGCGAGGTCGGCGCCCTGACCGTCGGCATCGTGACAAAGCCGTTCGGCTTCGAGGGGACCAAGCGCGCCCACCAGGCCGAGGCCGGGATCGAGGCGCTCGGCGCCGAGGTCGACACGCTGATCGTCGTGCCGAACAACCGGCTGCTGTCGGTGCTCGACAAGCAGACCTCGATGGTCGAGGCCTTCCGCGTCGCCGACGACGTGCTGCGCCAGGGCGTGCAGGGCATATCCGACCTCGTCACGCTCCCGGGCCTGATCAACCTCGACTTCGCCGACGTCCGGACCGTGATGTCGGGAGCCGGCACGGCGCTGCTCGGGATCGGCATGGGCACCGGCGAGCACCGCGCGCTGGACGCCGCGAGCGCAGCCGTCGCCTCGCCGCTGCTCGAGACCTCGATGGACGGGGCGCGCTCGATCCTGCTTTCGATCACCGGCGGCAACGACCTCTCGCTGTGGGAGGTCAACGAGGCCGCCAAGGCCGTCAGCGAGGCCGCCCACCCGGACGCCAACATCATCTTCGGCGCGATGGTCGATGCCAACCTCGGCGACCAGGTCTGGGTGACGGTCGTCGCGACCGGCTACTCCGACCGCGCCGTGCGCCACCCGCGCCGGCTCGATGAGCCGATCGGGGAGCCGCGCATCAGGCGCACCGCCGCGCCGCGCCCGCTCGCCGGTCGCGCGCCGAGCTCGCCGGCCTCGCTTGACGTGCCAGAGTTCGTCCCGCGCCACTAGGCGGAGCCCGGCGGTGCGCCCGCTCCCGCCGCGGCGTTTCCTCGCGCCGGCCTGCGCCGGCCTCGCCCTGGTGCTCGGCGCCTGCGGTGGTCCGGCGGCTGACCTCTTCGCGGTGGCCCGCAGCGGAACGGTCGCCGGCGCGGACGTGACGCTGATCCCAAGCGGCGACGGCACGGTCCGCTGTGACGGGCACCGCCACGAGCTCCCCGACCCGCTCGTGCTGACCGCCGAGAACCTCGCCGACGCGCTGACCACCCCGGCTTCCAAGGCCCTGCGGCTGCCCTCGGGCCCGCACCCGGTCTACACCTACGTCGTCGACACGCCGTCTGGCACCTTCAGCTACAGCGACGACTCACCGCACCAGAGCTCGACGCTCCGCCAGCTTCAGGCTTGGGTACTCAAGGTCGTGCGCAACGTCTGTTAGGGCCACCAGGTGGCTTTTCAGGGCCTCCGGCGCCAGGCGCCTGCGGCTGGATCGCTTCACCCGGCTGCGCGCCGGCGCCGCGCGGCGAGCGGGCCCTCAGCCGAAGCGAACCTTGCCGTTGGAACGCGCCCGGGCCTGCGCGCGATCGACGAACTCGAATCGCTTCAGGGCGGCCCGCATCAGCTGCGCGAGCAGCCGCAGCCGAGCGTTCTCGGAGCGCAACTCGAGCAGGCCCTGCTTGGCCTCGAGCCCGAAGTCGACGGTCGCCGCCATCTCGTAGGCGGTCATCGCCGCAAGGCGCTGCGCGTCGGGCTCGGCATCGGTTGCCTCGACCACGAGGGCGGCGTAGGCGTCGCGCGCGGCCGCCGTCGCGGCCTCGTCGGGCTCCTCGTCACGGTCGCCGAGGAACTCCACGGTGCCGGCGGGGTAGGCGAGGTCGTCCTGACGCTCGATCAGGCGAAACGGGCGGGTTCCCCTGGTGAGGATGTTGATCCGCCCGTCCTCCATCCGCTCGAGCACGCGCTCGATCGCCACGGCGCAGCCGATCGGCTTGAGCTCATCGTCGGAGAGCCAGACGATGCCCAGCTCGCGGTCGCGCTCGAGACATTCGGCGACCATCGTGCGGTAGCGGGCCTCGAAGATGTGCAGCGGCACATACTCGCTGGGGAGCGCCACGAGACCGAGCGGAAACAGCGGGAAGTCGCGCTCGATTGCCAAGCTCATGCGCCACGCCGCCGGCGCGCCGGGTGGCGGGAGTCCCCGCCGCGGTGCAGCGGCGGTTCCGGGCCGTTGGCGGACGCTCCCATTGCTTCATTATGAGCATGCGGCCGGGGCGCGCGCGCCCGTCCGGCGCGGGCGCGCGGCTCGCGCTGCGCGGGAGGTGCCCGCGCCGGCTGGCATGATCCCGGCGGCGATGGCGGATTCGGAGCTAGCCCGGCGTCTGCTTGGCGGTGACCGTCGCGCGCTCGCGCGCGCGATCACACTGGTGGCGGACGATGACCCGGCCGGCTGGGAGCTCGTGCGCGAGGTCTACCCGCACACCGCCGGGGCGAGGGTCGTGGGCTTCACGGGCCCCCCGGGTGCGGGCAAGTCGACTCTGATCGGAGCGCTTACGCGCCGCCGGCGCGCGCTTGGGCGACAGATCGGCGTGCTCTCGATCGACCCGACGTCGCCGTTCAGCGGCGGCGCGGTGCTGGGCGACCGGATCCGCCTGTCCGAGCACTTCCTCGACCCCGGTGTGTTCATCCGCTCGATGGCCACGCGCGGCGCGCTCGGCGGTCTCGCGGAGGCGGCGCTGCAGGCGACGCTGCTGATGGCGGCCGCGGGGCGCGAGGAGATCTTCCTCGAGACGGTCGGTGTGGGGCAGGCCGAGGTCGACATCGCCGGGCACGCCGACAGCATCGTGCTGGTCCTCGTGCCGGGCTCGGGCGACTCGGTGCAGGCGCTCAAGGCCGGCGTGATGGAGATCCCCGACGTGCTCGTCGTCAACAAGGCTGAGCACCCGCTGACCGACGTGCTCGTGCGCGAGTTGCGTGGCACGCTCTCGCTCGCGCCGGCGGACGGCTGGCAGGTCCCGATCGTGCGGACCGATGCGATCGCCGGCACCGGCGTCGAGGAGCTGGAGCGGGTCCTCGAAGCCCACCGCCTCGCGCTCGAGCAGGCCGGTACGCTCGCCGAGCGCCGGCGACGCAACCTGCGCAACGAGGTGATCGAGCTCGCCGGTGCTCGGCTGCGCCGCCGCCTGCGCGAGCGTCTCGCCGGCGATCAGAGCTTCGAGCGCCTGCTCGACGAGGTCGTCGCGCGCCGCCTTGACCCCGCCAGCGCTGCGGCATCGCTCATCGATCCGCCAGCCGCCTGACGAAACGCAGGCCCGACCAGGTCTCGTCGATCGCGCAGACCTTGTTGTCGACGAGACCGGTGGCGAGCAGCGTCTCGCGCACGACGCGGTCGTCGAGGTCGCTGTCGATCCCCGAGCTGCGCTTCGGCCACGCGATCCACAGGCCGCCGCGCGGTGCCAGCGCGGCGATCAACGCCTCGAGACGGCGCTCGAGCGTCGCCCGCGAGCCGGCGAACTGGACGATCACGTCGAAGCGGCCGCGCAGGCGGGTGTGGGGTGGGGGAACGTCGTCCAGGCGCGCCGTGAAGCCGGCGGGAGCGGCGAGCACCGCAACCCGCGTCGTCGCCGTGATGGCGAGCTTGGCGGCCAGCGGGGTGGCGGAGTAGCCGTGCCGGGGAGCGTCGGTCATTGGGCCTGGGAAGGGGGGCTCAGCGCGGTCTTGGCGGCGGGGCGACGAAGCTGTCGGGGTCCGGGCCGATCCGCTCGCCGCGGTCGAGGCCGTCGATCGCGGCGACCTCCGCGGGCGTCAGCTCGAAGCCGAAGACGTCGAAGTTCTCCTCGATCCGGCGCGGGGTGACGGATTTCGGGATGACGATGTTGCCGATCTGCAGGTGCCAGCGCAGAACCACCTGCGCCGGCGTGCGCCCGTGCGCGGCGGCGACGCCCGCGATCACCGGATCGCCGAGCAACGCGCCTCGCGCCAGCGGGCTCCAGGCCTCGGTGGCGATGCCCAGCTGCGCGTGCAGCCGGCGGAGCTCGTGCTGCGCCATCCGCGGATGCAGCTCGATCTGGTTCACGGCCGGCGTCACACCGGTCTGTGCGAGCAGGCGCTCGAGGTGCGCCGGCTGGAAGTTCGAGGTGCCGATCGAGCGCACGAGGCCCTCGGCCTGCAGGTCGATGAACGCCCGCCACGTCTCGACATAGAGGTCCGTCGACGGCACCGGCCAGTGGATCAGGTACAGGTCGATCGGGCCGAGGTCGAGCCACTCGAGGCTCGCGTGGCAGGCCGCCTTGGCCTGCTCGTAGCCGTGACTGACGTTGGGGCACTTCGTCGTAACGAAGATCTCTTCACGATCGATACCCGACGCGCGTACGGCCTGGCCGACCGCGGTCTCGTTGCCGTAGTGGGTCGCCGTGTCGATGTGGCGGTACCCGGCCTCGAGCGCCCGCGAGACGGCCTGTGCCGTCTCAGGCGCAGGAACCAGGAAGACGCCGAACCCCAGCTGCGGGATGCGCGCTCCGTCGCGCAGCTCGATCTCCCCCACGCCGTCCGTCGCCATGGCGCCATCATCGCCTACCGGCGCCTGCGGCTGCCTTTTGGGCGCTACTGTCTTGGCCGATGCCGACGCTCGCCTACTACTGGAACGGAGCCGCGCACGTGCTGGTGGGGATCCTCGTGCTGCTCGTGTTCGTCGCAGCGATCACGGCGATGGTGGTGTTCGTGGCGCGGCTACTCGGAGCCGCCGGCCGCGGCGTCCTGCCCCCGGCCGGCTCCCCGTCGCCGCCCCCCGCGGCGGCGCCCGCGCCGCACGAGACGCCCGTGGCCGCGCCCGCTGCGCCGGCCCCCTCCGCCCTCGAGATCCTGGCCCGGCGGCTGGCGAGCGGCGAGATCACCGTCGAGCAGTACGACGAGGTGCGCGCCAAGCTCGAGAGCTGAGCGCCCCTCAGCCGGCCGCGGCGCTCGCGCCGGCCAGCTCGACCAGCAGGCGCACGCCGTAGCCCGAGCCGCCGGTCTCGGCGTAGGGGCGGCCGAGGTTCCAGGCGGTGCCCGCGATGTCGAGGTGCGCCCACGGCGTCTCGCCGGCGAAGCGGCGCAGGAACTCCGCGGCGGTGATCGCGCCGGCCAGGCGCCCCCCGGGCGCGTTGTTGAGGTCGGCGAAGGTGCCCCTGACGAGCTTCGCGTACTCGGGATGCAGCGGCAGGCGCCAGGCCAGCTCGCCGGTGGTCTGCGCCGCCGCGGCCACCTGCGCGCACCACTCGTCGTTGTTGCTCAACAGCCCGGCGTGGCTGTGGCCGAGCGCGACCAGGCAGGCGCCGGTCAGCGTCGCGAGATCGATCAGGCGCTCGGCGCCCTCCGCGATCGCGTGGGCGATGCAGTCGGCGAGCACGAGGCGTCCCTCGGCGTCGGTGTTGTTGACCTCGACGCTGATGCCGGCGAGCGTGCGGACGACGTCGCCGGGCTTGACCGAGCGGCCACCGGGCATGTTCTCGGTCGCGCCGACGACGGCGATCAAGCGAACCGGCAGCGC
>JBEKSK010000190.1:0-5800 GCA_049517155.1 Solirubrobacteraceae bacterium | reverse complement strand
CGACGGATCCGGAGCGGTGCTCGCCCCCGAGCACGCCCACGCACCCCCCCGGAACGGCCACACCGGCGGGCAGCGCGACGACGATCTCGCTGAGCGCGTCGACGGCGCGAAGCGCGTCGATGCTCCACTGCAACTTCGGCCGCCCGGCGAGCTGCACAAGCGTCTTGGGCCCGGCGGACCCAAGACGCTCCCCTCGTCCAGCGGCCACGACCAGCGCGACCGCCACCTCTCAGTTTCCCCCCGGCGCCGTCAGCGCCCGCCGGCCACGGCGTCGCCGCTCGGCGAGCGCGACAGCAGCCCGTCGAGGTACTCCTCGGCCTCGGTCTCGTTCTTGTCGAGCGCGTACATCAGCTCCGATGCGAGGATCTTCTTGGCCCGCGTGTACATCTGCTTCTCGCCGCTCGAGAGGCCCTTTTCGTTCTCGCGCAGCGCGAGGTTGCGGACCACCTCCGCCAACTCGTAGATGTCACCGGTCTTGATCTTGTCGCGGTTGTGCTTGAAGCGCCGGTTCCAGTTCTTCGGCATGTCCGAGACGTCGTCGCGGAGCACGTTGAGCACCTTCTCAACGGTCTCCTCGTCGATCACGCGACGCAGGCCCGCCAGCGCCGCGTTCTCCGTCGGCACCATCACGGTCATGTCGTTGTGCAGGATCTTGATCGTGAGGTACTCGCGACGCTCGCCGAACACCTCCTTGATCTCCTTGGCCTGCACCTGCCCGGCGCCGTGGTGCGGGTAGACCACGTTGTCGCCGAGCTCGAATTCGATGTATTCGGCCCGCACGGTGACCTCGATGTCCTCGTCGAGGTCGACGTCCGAGTCGAGTTCGGAGTCGGTGTCGTCGACGTCGACCTCCGCGTCGCTGTCAACGTCCGCCTCCGCGTCCAGTTCGACCTCGATGCCGGAATCGGGGTCCAGTTCGTCCTCCAGCAGGCGTGCTTCGGCTGTTGTGGAAATGATGTCCTCCTTGGCTTGCACGCCCGACAGGCTTGACAGGCGAGACGATTGTCACGTTTGCAGATAGCGGTCCACGAGGTTGATCTCCTGCAACCGGCGAAGGCCCTCGCGGATGTCCTTCGCACGGATCTCTCCAACCCCGTCGACAGCTTCGAGCTCGGGGTCGCTTGCTGCGAGCAGGTCGTCGAGCCCGCCGAAGTTGCGCACGATGTTCGTGACGATCAGCTTCGGCAGGCGCGGGATACGCCCAAGAATGCGGTAGCCGCGCGGCGCCACCGGATAGTCCAGTGTGTTGAGCTTGCGGTCGTAGCCGAGCAGCTCGGCCAGGCGCCCGAAGTCGAGCAGATCCTGATGGCCGAGGCGGCCGATCGACTCGAGCACGGCGGCGAGCTGCTCGTCGCCGTCGCCCGCGATGTAGTCGTGCACGAGCGCGGCCTTCTCGGCGGCGGTGCCGAGCATCGTCTCCTCCAGGTGCATCTCGATCAGGCGGCCCTCGCTGCCCAGCTCCACGATGTGGCGCTCGATCTCGACCGCCATGCGGGTCACCAGCTCGCTGCGCTGCAGCACCGTGAGGACGTCATGCAGCGTGCCGCCACCCTCGAACTCGAGCGCCGTCAGGCGCGTCGAGACCTGGTCCAGGCGGGCACGGTACTTGTCGAGCGTGGCGAGCGCCTGGTTGGCCTTCGCCAGCACGACGGGAATGTCCTCGAGGATGTACTTGACGGAGCCGACGTAGAGCGAGATCACCTCGCGGCGCTGGGAGATCGCGATCACCAGCGCATCGGTCTGCTTGGCGACGCGCTCCGCTGTGCGATGGCGCGTGCCGGTCTCGACCGACAGGATCGTCGGGTCGGGCATCAGCTGCACGTTCGCCATCGGGATCTTCGTCGCGTTGGCGTTCAACGTGATCGCACCGTCCATCTTCGCCAGCTGGTACAGCAGCGCCGGCGTGTAGTCGATGTCGATCTTGATCCCGCCGGAGTAGAGGAAGGCCAGCTCGTCGGGCTCGCCGATCACGAGCAGGCCGCCGGTGCGCGCGTCGAGGATGTTGTCGACCCCCTCGCGCAGCGCGGTTCCGGGCGCGACCATCTCGAGCGCACGAACCAGTTTTGGCTCCCCTCGCGACTCGATGTCGTGTACGTCGTCAGATCGAGTCGCTGCCATGCTTGGAGCATTCTAGCGCGATTCGCCGCAAAAGACCCCCGGTTGGTGGGGTTTTTCACGCGCGCCGGGGTCCGGCGCGGGACCGCTCAGCGTTCGCGGGGCTCGCGCACGAGCAGTTCGAGGCGGTTGCCGAAGGGGTCGGAGACGTAGAAGCGCCGGACGCCGGGGAGCTCGTCGTCCCAGCGCGGCCCGTGACCCTGGAGCTCCATTCGCGCCGCCAGCTGCTCCAGTGCCTCAGGCGAATGCAGCGCCAGCGCAGGATGAGCCTTGCGGGCGCAGGCGAACTCGGGGTCGACGCCGACGTGCAGCTGGCGGCCGTCGTCGAGCGCGAACCACACGCCACCGCGGGCCTCAAGCGCCCGTGGCTTGGGCAACTCAGGCAGCTCGAGCAGCTCGCCGTAGAACGCGCGAGCAAGCGCCTCGCAGCCCGCTGGTGCCCCGACCTGGACGTGGTCGAGTGCGGCGATCAGCGCAGCCATCAGGCGGCGGCGGCCGCGACGCTCGGCGGCGATGCGAAGGCGGCGTCGAGCGCGGCGCGCAGCGTCGCGACCTGCGTGGCATCGGTCCCACGCGGCGCGAGCACCGGATCCAGGCCGAACCTGCGCGCCTCGGCGATGCGCCGCTCGGGATGCCCGACCCAGCGCAGCTCGCCGGTCAGGCCAAGCTCGCCGAAGGCCGCGATCGGCGTGGCGGAGCCCGGCGGACCGAGCGTCACGCCACGCGAGGCGCTCGCGACGGCGAGCGCCACCGCCAGGTCGGCGCCCGGCTCATCGACGCGGACGCCGCCGACGACGTTGACGAACACGTCGCAGGCGCCGAGCGGCACGCCGCCGTGGCGTGCCAGCACCGCCAGCACCAGCGCCAGGCGGTTGCGGTCCAGGCCGTTGACGACGCGGCGCGGCGGCACGAGGTCCGACGGCGACACGAGCGCCTGCACCTCGACCAGCAGCGGGCGGCTGCCCTCCATCGCGGCCAGCACGACGCTGCCGGGCGCCCGCGTCGCGCCCTTGACGAAGCGCGCCGAGGCGTCCAGCACCTCGACGAGGCCGCCTTGCGCCATCTCGAACACGCCCGCCTCGTTGGTCGAGCCGAAGCGGTTCTTGATCGCCCGCAGCGTCCGGTAGCTGCGTTCGCGCTCCCCCTCGAAGGCCAGTACGCAGTCGACGAGGTGCTCGAGCACACGCGGACCGGCCAGCGCGCCGTCCTTGGTGACATGCCCGACCAGCAGCACGGCGATGTCGCGGCGCTTGGCGACGCCGACGATCCGCGCCGCGACCTCGCGGACCTGGCCGACCGATCCGGCGGCGCTCGACAGCTCGCGCGAGTCGAGCGTCTGGACCGAGTCGATCACGCAGACCTCCGGCAGCTCGCGCTCGAGGATCGCAACGACGGTCTCGAGGTCGGTCTCGGCCACCGCCGGCACGCTCAGCGCGGCTCCCGGCAGTCGCGCCGCGCGCAGCGCGACCTGGGCCGTTGACTCCTCGCCCGAGATGTACAGCGTGCGCCGCCCGGCGCCCGCGAGATTCCCGAGCACCATGTTGGTCAGCGTCGACTTGCCGATCCCGGGCGCCCCGCCGAGCAGGACGACCGATCCTGGCACGATGCCGCCGCCGAGCACCCGGTCGAGCTCGCCGATCCCGGTCGCAAGCCGCGGGACCTGCGGCGCGCTGACGTCCGCGAGCGCGATCGGCTTGGCGGCGCTGACGGCGCCCTGACGCGGCGCCGATCGCCCGCGCGGCTCCTCGACGAGTGTGTTCCACTCGCCGCAGCCCGGACAGCGCCCGTGCCAGCGCGGCTCCTCGTGGGCGCAGATCCCACAGACGTGAACGGTCGAGGCTCTTGCCATCAGTGACGGCGACTCTACGCGCACGCGGGGACACGATCCGCAGGCGGCCGGTCCCGCAACTGGCATACTCGCGGGGATGAGCGAGCCCGGGGAACAGCCGCCCGAGAAGGCGGCCGACGACATCACCGTGGGCGCGTGGGCCGACCTCGATCAGGATCGGTCGTCACAGGACGGCGAGCCGGACCGTGACGACGTCGTGTTCGAGCCCGCCGTGAAGCCGCCGAGCCTCTGGGCTCGGATCATGGCGGCGCTGCGCGGCGGCTCCTAGACTCAGACCGCGAGGCGTAGAGCGCGCCGCCCGGCCGGCCGAACTCGCAAGGGTCGCCACAGGCTCGGCCGGGCCACGATTCAGCCACCCGCCGGTGCCCGCCCGCCGGCACTTCCGCGCGCGGCGCCGCCGACACTCCACCCCGCAGGCGTCATTTCACACCCGTTGGTGCCCGCTTCCCGCCCGCCGGCGCCCGCGCCGGGCCCCGCCCGCCGGCCCGTCAGTCCGCGGCAGGCTCTGCCGGATCGTCCTCGACGACCTCGTCGAGCGGACTGTGCGGCTCGGGTTCGTCGTCGCCGCCTGCCTCGGCCTCGGCGCCGCCGGCGCCGACCGCGACGGGGGTCTTCGCCTTCTTCGGCTTGACGATCGTCAGGCGGACCTCGCCCTCCTCGCCCTCCGGCATCGGGTCGACGACGACCGTCGCTCCGGCCGGGAGTTGCGAGCGCAGCACGAAGTCGGCGAGCGGGTCCTCGATGTAGCGCTGGATCGCCCGCCGCAGCGGCCGCGCGCCCATCGCCGGATCCCAGCCCTTCTCGACGAGCAGGTCCTTGGCCTCCTCGGTCAGGTCGAGCACCAGCTCGCGCTCGGCCATCGAGTGGCGGATCCGCACCAGCAGGAGCTCGACGATCTGCTTGATCTCGTCGCGCTGCAGCTTGTGGAAGACGATCACGTCGTCGATGCGGTTGAGGAACTCGGGACGGAAGACCTTCTTCAGCTCGCCCATGATCCGGTTCTTCATGTCGTCGTAGGTGATCCCCGTCTCATCGTCGGAGACGGCGAAGCCCAGCGGCGTGTTGCGCGCGATCTCCTGCGCCCCGATGTTCGAGGTCATGATCACGATCGCGTGGCGGAAGTCGACGGTGCGCCCCTGCGAGTCGGTCAGCCGCCCGTCCTCGAGGATCTGCAGCAGGATGTTGAAGACGTCGGAGTGGGCCTTCTCGATCTCGTCGAGCAGCAGCACGCAGTAGGGCTTGCGGCGCACGGCCTCGGTCAGCTGTCCGCCCTCGTCGTAGCCGATGTAGCCAGGGGGCGAGCCGACAAGCCGCGACACGGCGTGCTTCTCCATGTACTCCGACATGTCGATGCGAACCATCGCGTCCTCGTCGCCGAAGAGGAACTCGGCAAGCGTTCGCGCCAGCTCGGTCTTGCCGACGCCGGAGGGGCCGAGGAAGACGAACGAGCCGGTCGGCCGCTTGGGGTCCTTGAGGCCCGCGCGCGAGCGGCGGATCGCCTTCGAGATGACCTCGATCGCCGGGTGCTGGCCGATCACCCGCTTGTGCAGCTCATCCTCCATCCGCATCAGCTTCGCGGTCTCGGCCTCGGTCAGCTTGAACACGGGGATCCCGGTCCACATGGAGACGATGTCGGCGATCTCCTCCTCGCCGATCGACGGACGCTCGCCGCCGGTCTCGCCGGACTCCCATTGCTCCTCGAGCTCGCGCTTGCGGGTCGTCAGCTTGCGTTCCTTGTCGCGCAGGTTCGCGGCGTTCTCGAACTCCTGCGCCTCGATCGCCGCCTCCTTCTCGCGCCGCGTGGTCTCGATCTCCTGCTCGAGCTCGCGGTTGGCC
>JBEKSK010000189.1:0-5813 GCA_049517155.1 Solirubrobacteraceae bacterium | reverse complement strand
TTGCGATCGACCCCGAGGCAGCCCTGCATGCCCTGGTGCTCGCCGAGGCCGCCTCGCGAAACGTGCTGGAGCTCCGCGACGACTGCCCTGTGGGTGAACTGCACATCGCGATCTTCAGCGGGCCCGACGATGGCGCTGCTGCGCTCCCCGATGCCAAGGACGCCCGGGCGGTGATCGATCACATGCAGCGGCGCCTGATCGCCGACCATGGGTCGGCGGCGACCAGCACCGTGATCGAGTCGCTCGGGTTCTCCAGGCGCGACGTCACGCGTCTGAAGGCCTTCGAATGCGTACGCACCGGGCTCGACTCCTACCAGGCGATCCTCGCGCGGCGAAAGTTCGACGGGGCGACGCGCAGCTACGGCAGCCACGTCTTCGAGCAGACCGGCCCAGCGGGTGCGTCGAGGCCGCTGATCGCCGCGGCCAGCGGCTGGCGAGCCGACCAGGACTACCTCGCGGCAATGGTCGTTCCGGCGACCCTTCAGTGCGCGCTTGTGGCGTACGGCCTGCTCCCACGCGACGGCATCGTGTCGTCGGGGTTCCTGCTCTGCGCAGGAGCCTGGGAATATCCGCCCGCCTGATTGCGGGGTGGCGGGCGCGCGACGTGTAGGGTCGGCTGCCGCCGCCGCACCCGCCTGATGACCAGACCTCGCCCGCATCGCCTCGCCCTCGCGCTCGTGCTGGCCTTCTCGGCCCTGCTCGAGTGCTACCGCCTCGGCCAGAATGGCTGGGCCAACACGTATTACTCGGCCGCGGTGAAGTCGATGCTCGGCTCACTGCACAACTTCTTCTTCGTCTCGTCAGATCCCGGCGGCCTGGTGAGTGTCGACAAGCCGCCGGTCGGGCTGTGGCTGCAGACGCTGAGTGCCGCCATCTTCGGGTTTCACCCGCTCAGCCTCCTGCTACCGGAAGCACTGTGCGCGCTCGCGGCGGTCGGTGTGATGTATCTGATCGTGGCGCCGCGATTCGGCGTCTGGCCTGGCATCGCTGCGGCGGCGGCGCTGGCGGTGTTCCCGTCGTTCGTCGCCTCCGGACGCGACAACAACCTCGACGCCGCGCTGATCCTGCTGATGTCGCTCGCCTGCCTGGCCGGATTGCGCGCTATCGAGACGGGCGCGTGGCGGTGGCTCCTCACAGCGGCCGTGCTGGTGGGGTTGGCCTTCAACACCAAGACGCTCGCGGCCTACCTGATCCTGCCGGGCCTCGCGGCCGCATGGATCGTCTGTGCGCCGGGAAGCCTCTCGCGCCGCATGCGCCTGCTCGCCGGCGCGACCGCGGTGCTGGCCGTCACATCTCTCATCTGGCTGGTTGCGGTCGACCTTACTCCCGCCTCGCAGCGGCCATATGTCGGCGGCACAGTCGACAATTCCGAGCTGTCTCTGAGTTTCGGCCACAACGGCTTCGGGCGGGTGCTCGGCGAGCGCAACGCGCCGACGCCCAACGTCAGGATCGTGCAGGCGCTCGGAAGTCTGCGCTTGGCCGGCGCGCTCTCGTCCAGCGGTGCGCCTGGCCCGCTGCGGCTCTTCGATCTCCCCGATGGCGATCAGGGGGCATGGCTGCTGCTGTTCGCACTCGGCGGACTGCTCGCGCTCGTGGTCGTCACCCGCGGCGCCGGCCGACGCAATCCCCAACTCGCCCTGCTCTACGTGATGGGTGGGTGGTTCGCCGTCGAGGCCGTGGTGCTCAGCGTCTCGTCCGGGATCGTGCACCCCTATTACGTCTCGGCGCTCGGCCCCGGTAGCGCTGCGATGACCGGTGCCGGCGCTGCGGCGTTTGTCGCGCTGGGCCGCCGAAGGCGGCTGCGGCTGATCCTGGCGGCCGCGGCGATGGTCGCGACCGTCGCCGTGACGCTGGTGCTGCTGCGTCGCGAACACGACTACCTGCACTGGTTCTGGCCGCTTTTGGTCGGGATCGTCGGCGCCGCCGTGGTGGTCATGCTTTGGCAGCCGCGCGTGGCGCGCGCGGCGGTCGCTGTCGGCCTGTGCACGCTGCTCGTGGTGCCCGCCATCTACTGCGCGACAACGTGGGAGGTGCCGGTCAACGGCACCTTCCCGACCGCCGGCCCCTACATCGAGGACGACACGGAGGCGCTCGGCATTCCGCTCGATCAGGTCCCGATCTACCGCCAGTTGCTGAGCTACGTCCGGGCGCACCAGCCCCCGAGCCGCTGGGATGTGCTGACGCAGGGCGCCACGACAGCCGCGCCGTTGACGTTGCTGGGCGGCCGCGTTGCGGCGCTGGGCGGCTACGGCACAATCGATCCGGTGCTCACGCCGCGTGCGCTCGCGATGCTCGTGAGCCGCGGCGAGGTGCGCTACGTGGCACTCGGCGGCGGCTACGCGTCAAACGGCGGCAACGCGGCATCCACCGCGGTCGCGCAGGCCTGTCGCAGGATCGCGCCGTCGCGATGGCGCAGCCCGCAGAACATCGGCACCACCGCTCACCCGATCTATGCCTACCTGCGTGGTGGGTGGAACCTGATTCTCTACGACTGCGCCGGGCGGACCGCGCAACTCGCCGTCCAACACTGAGCGCGGCTCAGCCGCAGGCCGTCGCCTGCCGAAGCGTCGTGGATGCAACGCTGCCGACGCAGTTCCAGTCTGGCGCTCACTAACATGACGCGTCAACCGGAAAGCGAAAGCGAGCTGTAGATGCGTTCGAAATGGCACGGGACGGGGCGACGGATGACGGCTTCTGCCGCCGTCGGCACCGCCGTGCTTGCCGGCGCCGCAGCGGTGCTCGTGGCCAGCGCGTCTGGAGCGCTGCGTCCGCATGGCGGCAGCGCAGCGACCGTCACCGGGCCGGCCGCGACCCACGCGGCACCGGGCGCGGTCGTCGCCGCCTCGCCGACCGGCCGGCGCACCACCCTCACACACCTGCCGCTGGTCGTCAGCGACGGTACGCGGGGTGTCGCGATCCGCCTCAACGGCGACCCCGCCGCAGCCACGCCGCGACCCACGCTGACGCCTCAGACGGCGGGAACCTGGACGGACCTCGGCGACTACGAGTTCTTCCGGCCCGTCTCGACGCTGGCGCCCTGCGCGACCTACACGCTGACGGTCCCGGCAGCAACCGCTGCGGCTGGTCACCGCAAGCTCGGTCGCGCGCGCACGACCGCCTTCAAGGTTGCCTGTCCCGGGATCACCGCCGTCCAGGAGGCGCTCGCACGGCTCAACTACCTGCCCTACAGTCTGCACGGCTTCATCGGCGCTTCGAGCGCCGCGCCGCTCAGTCGCGCAGCGGCTGCGCGGCGCGCGTTCGATCTCCCCAACGGAATTCTGCGGGCGAACGTCCGCGCCGCACCGCCGCTGACGATGGGCACCGTCGATCCGACCACAACCGGGGCGATGGAGGTCTTCGAGGAGGATCACGGCTTGCCGCTCAGCACGACTCCGACGCAGCAGCTTTGGACCGAGCTCCTGGCGGACGAGGCGCTGGCCAAAAAGAACCCGCGTCCCTACACCTGGGTCACCGTCACCGAAACCATTCCGGAGACGCTCGAGGTGCACGAGGACAACAAGATCGCGCTCAGCAGCCCGGCCAACACGGGTGTGCCAGGCGCAGCCACGCAGCAGGGCATCTTCCCAATCTACGTCCGCTATGTCGCCACGACGATGATCGGGACCAACGTCGACGGATCGCATTACGACGACCCCGGCGTGCCCTGGGTCAACTACTTCAACGGCGGCGATGCGGTCCACGGTTACCCTCGCCCTAGCTACGGCGTTCCGCAGTCGAACGGCTGCGTCGAGCTTCCGATCGCGACCGCCCAGGTTGTCTACGGGATGCTCGCGGTCGGCGATCTTGTGATCGTCGAGTAGCACGAGATCAAGCCTGCCTACCGAGGGCCTGCTGCGGTGGTGTGGTGCGTATCCGGGGTTGGCTTTGGAACGTATCGGTCGTCGGCCTCGTAGAAGCATTGCCGCGTGGCAAGCCCCGGCGCGCCGCCTCGCCGGCCGGCGCGTGGGTGAAGTTTGGCGGGAGAGGCCGCCCGGCGGCGCCCTTGCCCGGCGCGAGGTTGAAGGCAGAGGTCTGACGCGCCGGCGCTCGCGCGCCGGCATCGCCCGAGGTCCTTCGCGGCACGCGTGGACAGCAACTGCGGCGCGGTGGGCGGCGCACGTCGCTCACGGGGGGCGAGGCAGCAGTGGCGGCGGGCGGTTGGCAGTGACGCTCAACCCTCACTCAATCGACCACCGGGGCGGTCTCTTGCGAGGCCGCCCCGGGGGTTCGGGAGAGGGAGGAGAAGGATTCCCCTACTGCCGGCGGGATATGAGGCCGACAGACTGACCCGCGACGGCTTCTCCAGGCCGGGCGGGGGAAGTCACTTGAACAAATCCGTGCGAGCGGTCAAAACTTCGCTGAGGTGAGCAAACGTGCAAACCCCGAATTGATGGCGCGTTCGTGGCCGCGGACGCGCAGCGCTCGCTGCTGCGGTCCGCGGCCACGCGCGTCCTCAGGCCGAACCCCCTCCTGACGCGGGGGCAGGCTGAAGTGGTGGCGAGCCGTAGCTGCCCAGCGAGGCGACGTCGGCCGGATAGACCTCGTGCCCGTGGATCGCGTGGTCCCCGATCTCGAGTTCCTCGTCGCTGGCTCTCAGTGGGATCACCAACCCCACCAGCTTGAGCAGGATGTAGGTGACGACTGCGGACCAGATGATGACCCAGAGCGCCGTCTCAGCCTGCCAGCGAAGCAGCGTGGCATTGCCTCCGGGCTGGAACAGACCCGAGAAGTTGGTCGCCCCGAGGTAGATGTTCATGTGGGGATCGCTGAGCAGGCCAACCAGCAGGCCGCCGACCAGCCCGGCGATACCGTGGGTGTAGATCACACCGAGCGTGTCGTCGACCTTGCGGAAGAACCACGTCCGGCTCAGGTAGCGGATCGACATCCACACGACCGTGGCGCCGACCACACCTTCGATGATCGCGCCGTAGCCGTTGACGTAGCCCGCGGCCGGCGTGATCGCCACGAGGCCGGTGATCATGCCGTTGACAGTGCCGATCAGCGACGGCTTGTCCTTGTAGATGAGGTCCCAGGCAATCCACACGAGCATCGCGACAGCCGTGCAGAGGTTCGTGTTGACGACGGCCGCCGAGGCGCTCGCGCCGGCGAAGTACGGATCGCCGCCGTTGAAGCCGTTCCAGCCGAGCCACAGCAGGCCGGCTCCGGTGGCCACCATCAGCAGGTTGTTTGGAGCGTCGACCTCTCGGTCTCGCTTCAAGCGCGGACCTATCACGAACGCCGCGACGAAGCCCGAGATGCCGGCTGAGAGGTGGATCACGTAGCCGCCGGAGTAGTCCAGCGCCCCGTGCGCGCCCCAGTAGCCGCCACCCCAGATGAGGAACGCGTCGATCGCGTAGACGAACGTGATCCACAGCAGCACGAACGGGATCCACGCCTTGTAGTTGACGCGCCCGATCACGCTTCCGAGCATCAGGATCGGCGTGATTGCCGCAAACACGAACTGGAAGTAGACAAGTGACGCTTCAGGGAAGCGGAATTTCGGTATGAACCCATCCAACAGGGGTATGTTGGCCTGCGCCTGAAGACCGACATGGCCGAGGACGCTCTGCGGGTTTCCGACCATGTTCGAGAAGAAGTTGCTCGAACCCGCCCCGAAGAGGTGGACTGGACTGCCGAAGCCCATCTTGAACGCCCACAGACACCAGGCGACCAGCACCACACCGAACGTGATGAAGGTCAGCATCATGCTGTTGACCGACCAGCGCTTCTGCATGACGCCGCCGTAGAGAACGACGAGACCCGGGACGCTCATCAGGCCGACGAACGTCGCGGCGGTCATCTGCCACGCGTTG
>JBEKSK010000188.1:0-5814 GCA_049517155.1 Solirubrobacteraceae bacterium | reverse complement strand
GGCGTTTCGAGCGAGGTCCAGGAGCTGTTCGGCCTGATGCGCCAGGTCGGAATGGCCGGCCTGCAGCTCGTGCAGACCGCGACCGAGAAACAACTAGCCGAGGCCAAGCAGGTGCTGACAGAGACACGACGCGCGATTTACAAGATCCTCGCCGACGGCGACGAGGGCAAGGACGCGTGAGCGAGCAAGCCACTGGCGGCGGCGCGGTCGCGCTCGCGACAAGCGCCGCCGCGGCTTCGATCTCGGTGCACGGCCTGACCAAGCGCTACGGCGAGGTCGAGGCCGTGCGCGGGATCGACTTCGAGGTGGCCCCAGGCGAGATCTTCGGCTTCCTCGGACCCAACGGCGCCGGCAAGTCGACCACGATCTCGATGCTCTGCACGCTGGTCAAGCCGAGCAGCGGCTCGGCCACCGTCGCCGGCTTCGATGTCAACCGCCAGCGCGACGCGGTGCGACGCAACATCGGGCTGGTGTTCCAGGACACGACGCTCGACACCTACCTGACGGCTGAGCAGAACATGCGCCTGCATGCCGAGCTCTACGGCGTCGAGCGCGACCTTGTCGAGCCGCGAATGCGCCAGGTGCTCGAGATGGTGGGCCTGTGGGACCGCCGTCACAGCGCCGTCGCCACCTTCTCCGGCGGCATGAAGCGGCGCCTAGAGATCGCCCGCGGGCTGATGCACTCGCCGCGCGTGCTGTTCCTCGATGAGCCGACGGTCGGCCTGGACCCGCAGACGCGCAGCTCGATCTGGACATACATCCAGGAGCTGAAGGCCGCCGAGGACATCACGATCTTCCTCACCACCCATTACATGGATGAGGCCGAGTACTGCCAGCGGATCGCGATCATGGACAAGGGCGTGATCGTGGTGCTCGACACCCCCGACGCCCTGAAGGCCTCGGTCGGACACGACCGCGTGACGCTTGAGACCGACGACGACAATGCCGCGATCGCCGCGATCGCCGAGCACTTCCAGATCACGGCGCAGGTCTCGCAGGGCGCAGTCATCTTCGGGGTCGCGTCCGGGGAGCATTTCGTGCCGCGGCTCTTCGCCGAGCTCGGCGTGCCGATCCGCTCGGTCAGCGTCGCGCGTCCCTCGCTGGACGACGTGTTCATGTCCTACACCGGGACGACGATCCGCGACGCCGAGGCGAGCGCGAGCGAGCAGCGGCGAGCTGCGACGGCGGCCTTCAGGCGCAGCCGCTGATGGCGGCGAGCACGAGCACGGAGACGGTCCGCCCCGGCGCCCGGGGACCGCTTCCGGTTGCCGCTGTGCATGTGCCGGCGAGCAGCCTGCGCGGCGATCTGCGCGCGATCAAGATCGTCTGGAAACGCGAGCTGATCCGCTTTTCGAAGGACAAGCTGCGGATGATCACCTCGCTGGTGCAGCCGTTCCTCTTCCTCTTCGTGCTCGGTACCGGGCTTTCGCGCCTGGCGAGCGCGGGCACGCACGGCGTCGACCTGCGCACCTTCGTCTACCCCGGCGTGCTCTGCATGGCGGTGCTGTTCACGGCGATGTTCTCGGCCGCCTCGCTGGTCTGGGACCGGGAGTTCGGTTTTCTGCGCGAGATGATGGTGGCACCCGTGCGCCGCAGCTCGCTGGTGCTCGGGAAGTGCTTCGGCGGCGCGACGGTCGCCTGCTTCCAGGGGATCATCGTGCTCTGCCTGGCCGGCCTCGTCGGCGTTCCCTACGCCCCGGTGCTGATCCTCGAAATCTTCGTGCTGCAGCTCATCCTGGCGTTCACGATCACCGCATTCGGCGTGATGGTCGCCGCGCGGATCAAGCAGATCCAGTCGTTCATGGCGGTCACGCAGATGGTGATGATGCCGATGTACTTCCTTTCCGGCGCGATCTTCCCGGTCTCCGGCCTGCCGCAGTGGCTGACGATCCTCAACCGGCTCGACCCGATGACCTACGCGGTCGACCCGATGCGCAGGCTCGTCTTCAACCATCTGCAGATCAGCGCGGCAGCGCGCCGCGCCCTCGATCCCGGCGTCACCTGGTGGGGCTGGCATGTGCCGACGCTGCTGGAGGCCGGCGTGGTCGCGGCGATCGGGATGGTCTGCCTGGGCGTCGCGATCGTCGAGTTCAGCGGACGCGAATAGTCGCCGCGCCGGGCGTGGCGCGGCCTGTGTAACGCTGCGCGCGCCGGCGAGACTGCCCGACGTGGACTCAAGCGCCCGGATCGTCGCGACCGCCACGAGCGTGTCACGCAATGCGTAAGAATTCGGTGGGCCAATGCTCCTGCTGATGCTCTTCGCGCTGGTCGTCGGCGCCGGCACCGCCGTCTCGCCTTGCGTGCTGCCGGTGCTGCCGGCGATGCTCTCGGCAAGCGCAGCGGGCGGGCGGCGGCGGCCGCTGGGCATCGTGCTCGGTCTTACGATCACCTTCGCGATCACGATCATCGGCATCGCCAAGGTCGTCGGCAACGTCGGACTCGGTGCCGACCCGCTGCGCGATGTCGCGATCGCCGTGCTCGTCCTGTTCGGCTTGGCGCTCCTGGTCCCCCAAGTCGGCGAGCGCCTGGAGCGTCCGCTCGCCGCGTTCTCGCGGCTTGGGCCGCGCACGAAAGGCGACGGCTTCGCGTCTGGCCTGCTTGTCGGCGGCGCGCTCGGCTTCGTCTACACCCCGTGCGCGGGGCCGATCCTCGCAACCGTCATCACGGTCAGCGCCGCCAGCGGGCGAGCGGTCGCGGTCGGACTTGCCTATGCGGCCGGCACCGGCCTGATGCTGCTCGCACTCGCGCTCGGCGGCCGCCGCCTGCTCGACCGTCTGCGCGGCTCGGGGCGCGCCGTGATCGTCCAGCGCTCGCTCGGCGTCGTGATGGTGGCGACGGCGATCGTGCTCGCGACGATGCTCGACGTCAAGCTCGACCAGTGGATCGCCCAGAACATCCCGAAGGTCAACATCACCGCCTTCGTCGACAACTCCTCGACAGTGTCAAAGCGGCTCGCCGGGGTTCGCACGCACAAGGTGAAGTTCGCACCGGTCAAGCAGTCCGCGTCCGCCGGGCTGCCCGGCGTCACGACGCCAGCGCTACCCGACCTCGGCACTGCTCCCCAGTTCGTCGGCACCGAGGACTGGTTCAACACGCCGGGCGACCGGCCGCTCACACTCACCGCCCTGCGCGGCCGGGTCGTGCTGATCGACTTCTGGACCTACACGTGCATCAACTGCATCCGCACACTCCCCTACCTCGAGGCGTGGAACGCCCGCTACGCAAGCAAGGGGCTGACGATCGTCGGCGTCGAGTCACCGGAGTTCCAGTTCGAGAAGGACGCCGGCAACGTCGAGAATGCGATCAAGCAGTTCGGGATCCGCTACCCGGTCGTCCAGGACAACAATCTCGACACCTGGAACGCCTGGGCGAACGAGTACTGGCCGGCCGACTATCTGATCGACAAGACCGGACAGGTCCGCTATGCAACCTTCGGCGAGGGGGACTACACCACGACCGAAGCCGCGATCCGAGCCCTGCTCGCGCAGGCCGGGGCGAAGGATCTAGGCGCCGGAGCGAAGGCCCGTGACGTGATCGTCCCGTCGAGTGCACCGATCACCCCGGAGACCTATCTCGGCACCGCGCGGGCGTCCGGGTGGATCGAGAACGAGCCCCACTCCGGCAAGCACGCCTACGTCGCGCCCGCCTACACGGTGGCGGTCAACGACTTCGCCTACGGCGGAACCTGGACGATCGCCAGCCAGCAGGCGCTGGCCGGCGCCGGCGCCACGATCGACGCCGACGTCCAGGCGAAGAACGTCTACATCGTGCTCTCTCCCCCGGCCCACGGCCGCGGCAGCGTCGTCGTGTCCGTCGACGGGCGCCAGACGACCACACTCGATGTGACCCAGCAGCGCCTCTACCAGGTCGCCCACTTCGCAACCGACTCGCGCCACTCGATCCACCTGCAGTTCTCCGCCGGGACGAGCGGCTTCTCGTTCACCTTCGGTTAGCTCGCCGCGGCGGCGAGCATCGCCCGCGCGACGCTACGGACGTCCTGCTCAGTCGCGACGTAGGGCGGCATCGCGTAGACGAGGTTGCGAAAGGGACGAAGCCAGACGCCGCCATCGACCGCGGCGGCAGTGGCCGCGGCAAGCGACACCGGCTGCTCGGTTTCGATCACGGCGATCGCGCCCAGCGTGCGGACCTCGCGCACGCCGGGGAGCTCCTGCGCGCCGGCCAGCTCCTCGCGCATCAGTGCCTCGATCCGCGCTACCTGCCCACGCCACTGCCCACCCTCGAGCAGCGCCAGGCAGGCCAGCGCGACGGCGCACGCGAGCGGGTTGGCCATGTAGGTCGGGCCGTGCATCAGGGGGCCGTCTATGCGCGCCGCCACGGCGCTGCTGCAGAGCGTCGCCGCGAGCGTGAGATAGCCGCCCGTCAGCGCCTTGCCCACGCACATCAGGTCGGGCGCGACGCCGGCGCGGTCCGCCGCGAAGAACGTGCCGGAGCGCCCGAAGCCGGTTGCGATCTCGTCGAAGATCAGCAGCACACCGTGCGCGTCGCAGAGCTCACGCAGCAGCGCCAGATAGGCCGGCGAGTAGAACCACATGCCGCCCGCGCCCTGGACGATGGGCTCGACGATTGCGGCCGCGAGCTCGCCGCCGTGGCGCGCGAAGAGCTGACGCACCTGCGCAACGTATGCCTCGTCGAGGGCGGCGTCGACGCCCCCGGGTGGGCGCGGCGCGAACACGTGCGCGGGCAGCACCGCCGCGAAGGTGTGGTGCATGCCGTCGACCGGGTCGCACACCGACATCGCGCCGAAGGTGTCGCCGTGGTAGCCGCCGCGAAGCGCAAGCAGCCGAGTGCGGCCCGGCGCGGCCGCCTGCAGGCAGATCTTCAGCGCCACCTCGACGGCGACCGACCCCGAGTCGGCGAAGAACACGTGCTGCAAAGGCGCCGGGGTCAGCGCCACGAGCGCGTCCGCAAGCTCGATCGCCGGCTCGTGCGTGAGGCCTCCGAACATGACGTGCGACATCCGCTCGAGCTGGGCCCGCACGGCCGCGTCGAGCGCCGGATGGCGGTAGCCGTGGATCGCGCACCACCATGAGGACATGCCGTCGATCAGCTCGCGGCCGTCGGCCAGTTTCAGGCGCACACCGGAGGCGGACGCCACCAGCAGCGGCTCGGCGACGCCAGGCATCGGCCCGTAGGGGTGCCAGACGTGCGCGCGGTCCAGTTCCAGCAGCGCGGCTTCGCGTCCGGGGTCGCCCACCGCAGGAGCATAGAATCTGATCGATGAGTGAAGACCCTCGCAACTGGCTGCGCTGCTATCGCTGCTGGTCGAGCGATCTCGAGGTGCAGGTCCACTACGAGGGGATTCACAAGATCGACCCCGTCACCGGCGAGCGCGCGGAGGTGGTGGACGAGATCCAGGAGGCGGTCGTGCAGTGCCTCGACTGCATGCACGACCAGCCGCATCTCGGGTTCGTCGACGGCCGCGTCGAGCCGATCGAGGATCGCTGGGAGCGCATGGTCACCGGCACCCCGTGGGTGGCCTCCTGCACCGTCACCGTCGATGCCGACGAGGTCGAGACCTGTTCCGGTCCCGAGGCGGGCGACGCCCTCTCCTACGCCGCCTTCGGCGACCACGGCGTCCGCGAATTCTTCACACACGTCCGCTTCCACAAGCATGACGACGACCGCCGGATCACCGTCCACCTGCTGGTCGAGCTGTACGCGCGCTCGCTCGACGAGGCGACCGAGGTGCTCGAGAGCGCGGCCCGCGGCGAACTGCAGGTGACCTCGCTCGCCGAGGAGTCGCGACCGCCGGCCTCAACCGGCGAGCGCCACTAACGGGCGTTCACGGTGCGG
>JBEKSK010000187.1:0-5843 GCA_049517155.1 Solirubrobacteraceae bacterium | reverse complement strand
GGCGGTCTTGCCGACGCCCGGCTCGCCGATCAGCACCGGGTTGTTCTTCGTGCGCCGGGAGAGGATCTGCATGATCCGCTCGATCTCGGTCTCGCGCCCGACGACCGGGTCGAGCTTGCCGTCGGCGGCGAGCTTGGTCAGGTTGCGACCGAACTGGTCGAGCAGCTTGGAGGACTTCTTCGTGTCGGCCACGCCCGCCGCGCCCGCGACGCCGGTCGGCCCGCCGCGGCGCCCGCTCGGGCCCGACAGCATGCGGATGACCTCGTTGCGGATCTTCTCGGAGTCGGCGTCGAAGTCGAGCAGGATCCGTGCCGCGACGCCCTCGTTCTCGCGCACCAGGCCGAGCAGGATGTGCTCGGTGCCGATGTAGTTGTGGCCGAGGCTGAGCGCCTCGCGCAGCGCGAGCTCCAGCACCTTCTTGGCGCGCGGCGTGAACGGGATCTGGCCGGAGGTGACCTCCTCACCGGAGCCGACGATCCTCACGACCTGCCCGCGGACCCGCTCGACGGTGATGTCCAGGCTCTCCAGCACGCGCGCGGCGAGACCCTCCTCCTCGCGCAGCAGCCCGAGCAGGATGTGCTCGGTGCCGATGTAGTTGTGCTTGAGCGTTCGCGCCTCTTCCTGCGCGAGAACGACCACCTGCCTGGCTCGCTCTGTGAATCGCTCGAACATCTCGGTGCGTCCTTCCTGCTTGCATCTCGGTGGTGCGGTCCGGGTGTTGTACTCGCCCCTCGCGGGGACGCCGATGCATTGGGCTGCTCATCTCTTCGGCGTCAGATGCCGAACGGTTGAGCCCTGAACCCAGATCAGCGCACAACCAGTCTACCAATCGCTCCGGGCACGCCCGCCGATTGCGCTCACGTGCCACCGCCGACGTGGACGCGGACGGCCGTCCGGGTGCTCTAGGCATCCCGCATCGCCGGAAACAGGACGACTTCGCGGATCGAGTCGCGCCCCAGCAGGAGCATCACGAGCCGGTCGATTCCGAGGCCCACGCCGCCGGTCGGCGGCATCCCCTGCTCGAGCGCTGTGAGGAAGGCCTCATCGTATGGCTGGGCCTCCTCGTCGCCCGCCTGCGCCGCCTCGCGCTGGGCGACGAAGCGCTCGCGCTGCTCGTCGGGGTCGTTCAGCTCGCTGAACGCATTCGCGATCTCGATGCCCCCGGCATAGGCCTCCCAGCGCTCCACGAGGCCCGGCTCGCTGCGGTGGGACTTCGCGAACGGCGATAGCTCGAGCGGGTAGTCGAAGACGAACGTCGGCTCCCTCAGCGTCGGCTCCAGGTACTTGGAGAGCAGATCGTCGACGAGGCCCGCCCAGGTGCGCCCGCCGGTCTCCAGGCCGAGCCCCCGCTGCGCGATCGCGCCGGCCAGCGCTTCGCGGCTGCGCAACACGGCCAGGTCGATGCCGGTGTGCTCGAGCACGCCGTCGCGCAGCGTGATCCGCCGCCAGGGCGCTTTGAAGTCGATCGCGGGCGCCTGCACGGTCGCCGCCGCGGCGCTGACGACCGTCTCCAGGCGGGCCGCCGCGTCCTCGTAGTCGGCGTAGGCCTCATACCACTCGACCATCGTGAACTCGGGGTTGTGCTTCGGCGAGATGCCCTCGTTGCGAAAGTCCTTACCGAGCTCGTAGACGCGCTCGAGGCCGCCGACGATCGCGCGCTTGAGGTACAGCTCGGTCGCGACCCGCAGGTAGAGGTCGCGGTCGAGCGCGTTGTGGTGCGTCGTGAACGGCCGCGCGTGACCACCGCCGTAGAGCGGCTGCAGGACCGGCGTCTCGACCTCCACGAAACCCGCCTCGTCGAGTGACCGGCGCACCGCGCTGATGATCCGCGCCCGCGCGACGAACAGCTCGCGCGTGTCCTCGTTGGCGATCAGGTCGAGCTCGCGGCGGCGAAAGCGCGTTTCGATGTCGCTCAGGCCGTGGTGCTTGTCGGGCGGTGGGCGCAGCGACTTCGCGAGCAGCGTGAACGACGTCACGCGCAGCGAGAGCTCGCCGGTGCGGGTTCGCAGAGCGGTGCCGTCGACGCCCACCAGGTCGCCGAGGTCGAGCCCCACCAGGCGGTCGAAACCCTCCTGCCCAAGCTCGTTGACGCGGGCCATGAGCTGGATACGCCCGGAGCGGTCGACCAGGTCAAGGAAAGCCGCGCGTCCGGTGTCGCGTCGCGCCGCAAGACGGCCGGCGACGCGGTGAGCCGACTCGGTCTCCTCCCCCGCACCCAGCTGCGAGTGGGCGGCGAGAACGTCGGCGATCGGCTCGACGCCGTCGAACTCGTGCGGGAACGGGTCGATCCCCTCCGCCCGCAGCCGCTCGAGCTTCGCACGCCGAGCCGCCAGCAGATCCGGCGGGGAGGGTGCGGAGGGTGCGGAGGGTGGGTCCTTATCCTCGGCTTGCACCGTCAGGAGGCTACTTGAGCCGGCATCGATCCCGGCGAAAGCCGGGGCGATGCCCCCCTACTTGAGACCGACGTCGATCTTGGTGATCTTCAGCTTGCGCGCCGGGCCGCGCGGCACCTGCACCGAGACCGTCTCGTTGCGCTTGCGGCCGAGCAGCGCGCGACCGACCGGCGACTCGTTGGAGAGCTTGTTCTCCGCCGGCTTGGCCTCGGCCGAACCGACGATCGTGTAGCGGGCCGACTTGCCGGTCTTCTCGTCCTTGACGTGGACGATGGATCCGACCGTGACGACGTCGGTCGAGAGCCCGTCGGCCTCGATCACGGTCGCCATCCGCAGCTTCTCGGCCACGACGGCGATCCGCGACTCGAGCATCGCCTGTTCGTTCTTGGCGTCGTCGTACTCGGAGTTCTCGGCGATGTCGCCGAACTCCCGGGCCTCCTTGATCCGCTCAGCCACCTCGCGGCGCTTCTCTGTCGAGAGGTAGTCGAGCTCCGTCTGGAGCTTCTCCAGTCCCTCGGGGGTGAGGATTACGTCCTTCGCCATGTCTTCTCGTTCACTCGAGTGGGGGCGCCGGCCGCGCCGGCGGTGTGCGCTCGCAGCGCGGCCGGGCAGTATAGCGAGCGCGTCAGGCGAGTTGCGCGTCAAGCGTGCAGGAGAGCAGTTCGCGCACCGCGGCGAAGGACTCGACGCGCTGGAGCGCGCTGGTGAGCGCGCGCGCGCGCGGCGGCTCGAGCGCGAGCCGCTCCACATACCAGGGGTAGAAGCGGCGCAGGTAGCGCCCCGCCCGCTCGACGCCGAGGTGGCGCCCGGCGCAGTCGATGATCCAGTCGAGCTCGGCGAGCACCTCGTCGCGGCCGGGCGGCTGATCGCGGCGGCCCAGTAGCTCCTCGAACAGCCACGGGTTGCCGAGCGCGCCGCGGGCCAGCATCACCGCCGCCGCGCCCGTCTGCTCGTAGGCGTCGCGCACCGCCTGCGCGCTGTGCAGGCCGCCGCTCAGCAGCACCGGCGCAGCGAGCGTGCGGACTAGTTCCGCGGCCAGCGCGTAGTCAGGCCGGCCGCGATGGGCGAGCGTTGCCGGACGCGGGTGCAGCGCGATCGCCGCCACGCCCGCCTCGTCGACCAGCCGATGCGCGAGCGCGATGCCGTCGGTCTCACCGGCACGCCAGCCCGAGCGGAGCTTCACCGTCACCGGCAGCCCGCCGCCCTCCACCGCGGCCGTCGCTACGGCGAGCGCGAGATCGGGGTCCGCCAGCAGTGCCGCGCCCGCCCCGGTGCGGCAGACCTTCGGGACCGGGCAGCCCATGTTGATGTCGATCAGGTCGGCGCCCGCGGCGGCGACGGTCGCCGCCGCCGAGCGCATCACGCCCGGATCGGCGCCGAACAGCTGAACCGAGACGGCGCCGCCCTCGTGCTCGCGCGGATCGATCACGAGCAGTTCGCGGCAGGTCTTCTCGTTGCGGTAGTGGACGGCGAAGCTCGAGACCATCTCCGAGACCACCAGACCGGCGCCGTAGCGGCGCGCCTGCAGGCGCACGAACCAGCTGCCGATCCCGGCGAGCGGCGCGAGCACCAGGCGATTTGGCAGCCGGATGCCGCCGATCGTGATCGGGTCGGTGAGGTCGGGCACCCTCCCAGGGTAGTCTGGCGGCCGATGGAGAGCAGCCGCCGGCTCACGCTCGCCGCCACGCTCGGCTTCACCGTGATCGCGATCGCGGCCGCGTCGGACTTCGTGTTCGGCTCGTTCTGGAGCTCGCACGCGATGCTCACCTCGCTACTGGCGAGCCTGATCGTGCTGGCGGTGACCGTCGTCGTGCTGAACGAGATCATCGACCGCCGCGACCGCCGCCGCTGGAGCGTGCTCGGGCAGTACGTGCTGTTCCAGCTCGTGCAGTCCGCACGGGCGACCTGGATGGGAACCGTCGAGCTTGTCACACAGCAGGAGATCGAGACGGGATCGACCGAGGGACTGCTGGTGGGGGCGCGGCTCGGACTCGACACCGGGCCGTTCTCGGCCGCGACGCGGGTCATGCTGGCCGATCCCGAGCGCCGCCGCGTGCTGCAGGAGATGCTGGTGATCCTCGGGAGCCATTCCCGCGCGGTGGTCGCGAACTGGGCGGCGGTGATGGTCGGCGCCGGCCCCTACACCGAGGTCTTCGACCGCCACGTCGAGCTGCAGGCGCGTGTGGACTGGCTCGGTGAGATCCTCTCGCACAACGAGCCGACGGCCAAGCGCACGTTTCACGAGACCAAGCTGGCCCGCTCGTCGGTCTCCGCCGAGTTCGCCCGGCAGTTCGGCGGCGACGATTGGCTGCACGACCAGATCGTCTCAACGACCCAGCTGGCCCTGCGACTCGACTACGAGTCGCGTGCGCTCGGCTGGAAGCTCGTGCCGCTCGAGGCCTGGAACGAGCGGGTCCAGTCGTTCATCGTCGACCTGCCGACGCTCAGCGATTGAGCTCCCAGATCAGGCGCAGCCCGTCGAGCGTGAGGAGGTCGTCGACCGCATCGATCGACTCGGTGAAGGAGGGCACGAGGTGGTGCGCGAGCCCGCCGGTCGCGATCACCGGCGCGTCGGTTCCCAGTTCGGCGCGCAGCCGCCCGACGATCCCGTCGACCTGGCCGGCGAAGCCGTAGACGATCCCCGAGCGCACGGCGTCGGCGGTCGTCTTGCCGATCAGCGCGCGCGGCTCCCCGAGCTCGATCTGCGGCACCTTGGCGGCGCGCAGCGCCAGCGCCTGCAGCGAGATCTCGATGCCCGGCGAGATGATGCCGCCGATGTACTCGCCCTCGGCGGAGACGACGTCGTAGGTGATCGCGGTGCCGAAGTCGACGACGATGCAGGCGCGGCGGAAGCGCGTCCAGGCGGCCAGCGCGTTGACGAGGCGGTCGGCGCCGAGCTCGCGCGGGTTGTCCATGCGGATCGGCATGCCGGTCTTGATCCCGGGCCCGACGAGGAGCATCTCGTGGCCGAGGTAGCGCCGCGCCATCTCGACCCACTCGGGGGCGAGCTCGGGGACCGTCGAGGACAGCACCGAGGCGCTGACGTCGTCGAATCCGAGCCCCCGCAGCGCGAGCAGGTTGCGCAGCGCCGCGCCCAGCTCGTCGGAGGTCGAGCTGCGGTCAGTCGCGAAGCGCCAGCGCTCGAGCACCTCGGCGTCGCGCACGGTGCCGAAGTGGGTCTGCGTGTTACCGACGTCTACGACCAGGAGCACGAGCGGATTATGCGCCAGCGGGTGCGCGCGGTGCGCTCGCGGCCGCCAGGTCCAGTTTCGGGCCGGCCCGTCGCACGCCCTCGGAGAAGTCGAGGACCGCGAGCGAATCCGCGAGGCTCTCGCCCGCCGGCGTGTGCAGCTCGAAGTCGAGCTCGAGCAGCGGGATCAGGACGAAGCGTCGCGTGAGCACCTGCGCGTGGGGCAGCGCGAGACGCTCGGTCGCAAGCTCGAGTGAGCC
>JBEKSK010000186.1:0-5859 GCA_049517155.1 Solirubrobacteraceae bacterium | reverse complement strand
AACGGCAACGGCAACGGCAACGGCCATGCCTCGAGCCGCGCCGACACCGCGATCCGGCCCGAGCGTTTCGCGCGCCTGGTCACGCTCGCTTCGATCCTGATCCAGGCGGGACGCGCGGGCAGCCGCCTGGCGATAGCGGATGTGTGCGAACGGCTGCAGATCAGCGACGGCGAACTGCGCGAGGACATCGGCGTGCTGAACGTCGTCAACTTCGGTGGCGGCTCATACGTGCTCTACGCCGAGATCGACGAGCAGGACGGCACGATCGAGGTCGATCCCGAGCCCTACAGCGACAACTTCGCGCGCCCCGCTCGCCTGCTGCCGGTCGAAGCCAAGGCGCTCGTCGCGGCGATCGACCTGATCGGCGAGCATCTGCCGCAGGGCTCGCTGACCTCGGCGCGCACGAAGATCGTCCACGCCCTGGGTGAGGATCCGATGGAGCAGGGCCTCCAGGTCGCCCATCTCGGGGCGGACGACTCCGCCGTGACCCGCGTGATCTCGAGGGCGATCAAGAGCCACGTGCTGCTCGAGCTGGACTACTACAAGGAGAACGAGGACGAGTACTCGGCACGGCGCGTCGAGCCCTACGCGCTGATCAACGGCCGCGAGGGCTGGTACGTCGCGACGTTCGATCCCGCGAAGGGCGACGTTCGCCACTTCCGCCTGGACCGCGTTCGCCGCGCCGAGCTGACCGACGAGCACTTCGAGCCGCGCCCCGAGGTCAACCCGTCGGCGGACGTCGACGGCTGGCCGCGCACGGGCGAGGTCAGCGCGTCGCGCACCGCCCGTGTCTGGATCTCACCGCAGCGCGCGCGCTGGGCGCGCGAGCAGCGCAAGGTCGTTGGTGTTTGGGACGACGGCTCGATCGCTGTCGAGCTGAGCTTCGCCGGCGTGGACTGGCTCGTGCGCGAGGTGCTCAAGGAGGCAGGGGACGCGGCGGTGCTCGAGCCGCCGGACGCCCGCGCCGCGGTGCTCGCGGCCGCGGCCCGCATCGCGTGAGCCGGCGCGAGGAGATCCGGATGAGCGACGTCGAGGTCGCCGACTTCCTGCACGAGCAGCGCACGCTGATCTGCGCGACGATCGGGCGCGACGGCGCGCCGCACGTCATGCCGCTGTGGTTCGTCGTGCGTGACGGCGACATCTGGGCCTGGACCTACGCCTCATCGCAGAAGGTGCGCAACCTCGAGCGCGACCCGCGCGCGACGCTGACGCTCGAGGACGGCGAGACCTACGAGGAGCTGCGCGGCGTGATGTTCGCGACCGAGGCGGAGATCGAGCGCGACCCGGACTTCGTCGCCGCGCTGGGGCTGGCGGTCTATGAGCGCTACATCGACGGCGACCTGCCGGCGCAGGTGCGCGCGAGCATCGCCAAGCAGGCGCCCAAGCGCGTCGCGATCCGCTTCGTCGAGCAAAACCGCGCGAGCTGGGATCACCGCAAGCTGGCCGCCGCGCCGTGAAGGGCCTGATTCTCTCCGGCGGCAAGGGAACCCGGCTGCGGCCGATCACCCACACCAGCGCCAAGCAGCTGATCCCGGTCGCCAACAAGCCGGTGCTCTTCTACGGCATCGAGGCGCTCGCCAGCGCCGGGATCGAGGACGTCGGGATCATCATCGCCCCGGAGACGGGCGACGAGATACGCGAGGCGGCCGGAGACGGCTCGCAGTTCGGCGTGAAGCTCACCTACATCGTCCAGGACGTCCCCGCCGGCCTCGCGCACGCCGTGCTGACGGCCGAGCCGTTCCTGGGCGAGGAGCCGTTCGTGATGTACCTCGGCGACAACCTCCTGCAGGGCGGCATCGTCGACCTCGTCGAACGCTTCAAGACCCAGCAGTGCGACGCGCTGATCCTGCTCACAGCGGTGCCCGATCCCGAGAACTACGGCGTCGCGGAGCTCGACGGCGAGCGCATCGTTGCGCTGGTCGAGAAGCCCCGCTCGCCGGTCAGCGATCTCGCACTGGTCGGCGTCTACATGTTCACGGCGAGCATCCACGACGCGGCGCGCGCGATCAAGCCGAGCGCGCGCGGCGAGCTCGAGATCACAGACGCCATCCAGCATCTCGTCGACAGCGGCCTGCGCGTCGAACCGCACATCGTGTCGGGCTGGTGGAAGGACACCGGCCAGCTCGCCGACATGCTCGAGGCCAACCGGCTGATCCTCGACGTGATGGAGGCCCGCTGTGAAGGCCAGCTCGACGATTGCCAGCTCGACGGGCGTGTGGTCGTCGCCGCCGGCGCACGGCTCGAACGCTCGACCGTCCGCGGCCCGGCGATCATCGGCGCCGGCGCCCGCCTGATCGACGCCTACGTCGGCCCCTACACGGCGGTCGGCGATGGCTGCCTGATCGAAGCGGCGGAGGTTGAGAACTCGATCCTGCTGGCCGGCTGCGAGGTCCGCCGGCTGGACGGTCGCGTCGAATCCTCGCTGCTCGGCCGCAACGCCAGGATCGTGCGCGACGGGCGCCAGCCGCGGGCGTACCGCTTCATGCTCGGGGACAACTCCGAAGTTCGGGTGCCCTGATGCGCCTGCTCGTCACCGGTGCCGCCGGCATGCTGGGAGCCGACGTGGTGGCCGTCGCGGGCTTGCGCGGGCACGAGTGCTTCGGCCTATCCCGCGCCGAGCTGGACGTCACCGACGCGTACGCCGTCGAGGCGGCAATCGCTCGGCTGGCGCCGGAGGCGGTCGTCAACTGCGCGGCCTGGACGGACGTCGAGGGAGCCGAGGGCCTCGAGCCCCAGGCGCTCGCGGTCAACGGCACCGGCGCCGGCAACCTTGCGCGCGCGGCGGCAGCGGTGGGCGCGCACCTCGTCCAGGTCTCGACCGATTACGTCTTCGACGGCACCGCCTCGCGACCCTACGTGGAGTCCGATCCGACCAACGCGCTCTCGGCCTACGGGCGAACCAAGCTCGCCGGCGAGCACGCGGTGAGCGCGGCTTCCGGCGGGCACGCCGTCGTTCGCACGGCCTGGCTGTTCGGGCCCGGCGGCAAGAACTTCGTAACGACGATGGTGCGCCTCGCGGCCGGCGCCGGCGGCGAGCTGGCGGTCGTCACCGACGAGGTCGGATGCCCGACCTACACCGGCCACCTCGCGCCGCGCCTGGTCGAGTTCGCCGAGCGCCGGGCCGCCGGCGTCTTTCACCTGGCCGGCGCCGGGCACTGCTCGCGCAACACCTTCGCGAAGGCGATCTTCGAAGCAGCCGGACTGCAGCTGCGCGTGACCGAGACGACCCAGGCTCGGCTTGCGATGCTGGCGCCGCGGCCGCCGTGGAGCGTGCTCGGATCCGAGCGCGGCATCGAGCCCCTGCCCAGCTGGCGTGACGGCCTGGCCGCCTACCGCGCGCTCGCGCCTGAGGTGTTCGGGCAATGAAGCTCCTGGTCTGCGGCGGCGCGGGCTTCATCGGCAGCAACTTCGTACGCGTCCGCCTGGCCGGCAGCGGCGATGAGATCGTCGTGCTCGACAAGCTGACCTACGCCGGTCGCCGCGAGAACCTCAAGGACTTCGAAGGCGATCGGCGCTTCTCGTTCGTGCACGGGGCGATCGAGGATCCAGCGGCGGTCGCGCGGGCGCTGGAGGGCTGCTCGGCGGTGGTCAACTTCGCCGCTGAGACGCATGTGGACCGTTCGATCATCGAGCCCGACGCGTTCGTACGCACGCACGCGCTCGGCACCTTCGTGCTGCTCGAGGCGGCGCGGGAGCGCGAGCTGCGCTTCGTCCAGGTCTCGACCGACGAGGTCTACGGTTCGATCGAGGCGGGCTCCTTCACCGAATCCTCGCCGCTTGATCCCTCGTCTCCCTACAGCGCGACGAAGGCCGGCGCCGATCTGCTGGTCTCCTCATACCGTCACACCTACGGCACCGAGACGCTGATCTGCCGCGGCTCGAACAACTACGGGCCATACCAGTACCCCGAGAAGCTGATTCCGCTGATGATCCTCAACGCGCTCGCGGGCGATCGCCTGCCGGTCTACGGCGACGGCCTGAACGTCCGCAACTGGCTGTTCGTGGAGGACTTCGCGAACGCGATCGCTCGCGTGCTCGAACAGGGCACGCCGGGTGAGGCTTACAACGTCGGCGGGCCGGACGAGTGTCCGAACATCGAGGTCGTACGGCGTGTGCTCGAGTTGTGCGGGCGCGACGAGTCGCTGATCGAGTACGTCAGCGACCGTCCGGGTCACGACCGCCGCTATTCGCTCGCCTCCGAGAAGGTCCGGGCGCTCGGCTGGTCGGCGGCGATGCGCTTCGACGTCGGGATCGAGCGCACCGTGCAGTGGTACCGCGACAGCAGATGGTGGTGGGAGCCGATCCGGACCGGCGCCTACCGCGAGTACTACCAGCGCCAATACGGGCTCTCGCTGGACCCTCCCGCGAGCTGACGGCGTGCGCTGCGCGCGCAGTTGCGCGGCGATCAGGCCGAGGAGGCCGAGGTGATCCGCCAGCCGGCCTTCTCGTGCGCGAGCGCCACCGTCTGGATCACCTTCTTGCCGTTATCGACGGTCTGCACCTTCGCCGTGGCGGCTGAGCCCGACACCTGGATCGATTCGACCGTCAGCGTTAAATCATCGATCGTCTTGAGCTGGTTGTCGATCTTCGTCTGGCAGCTGCCGGAGCGGCTCAGCTCGCTGCGCAGGGCGCTCGCGAGGACGTGCTCGCAGATGCCGAGCCCGTTGGCGGAATTCGAATCGCTGGCCAGCAGGTTCAGGGTGGTGGCGACCTGCGCCTTTTGACCCGTGAAGCCGCTCGAGTTGGAGCTGCTGCTCGGCGTCAGCGAGCAGCCGCCGAGCGTGACTGCTAGACAGGCGCTACCGAGGATGACTACGCGCGGGAAGATGGCACAGAGCCTATGCGACGGAGGGCTCGCCGCGCTCGCCGGCGAGATCGAGTCCTGCCGCCGCTGCCCGCGGCTCGTCTCCTGGCGTGAGCAGGTCGCGCGCGAGAAGCGCGCCGCGCATTCCGCGCAGACCTACTGGGGCCGGCCGGTCGCCGGCTTCGGCGACGCCGGCGGGCGCATAGCGATCCTCGGCCTCGCGCCCGGCGCGCACGGCGCGAACCGCACCGGCCGCCTGTTCACGGGCGACCGCTCCGGCGACTTCCTCTTCGCCGCCCTCTGGCGCGCGGGCCTCGCCAACCAGCCAACCTCACGATCGCGCGAGGACGGCCTGCGGCTGCGGGACGTCTGGGTCAGCGCCGCCGTGCGCTGCGCGCCGCCGGCGAACCGCCCGACGCCGGGCGAGCGTGACGCCTGCCTGCCGTTCGCCCGCCGCGAGCTCGCGCTGCTCGCGAACGTGCGCGTCATTCTCTGCCTCGGAGCCTTCGCCTGGGACGCGGCGCTCGCCCTGCGCACCCGCGAACCGGGCCCGCGGCCGCGTTTCGCCCACGCCGCCGAGCTGCGCACACCAGCCGCCGCGCCGGGCGAACCGGGCCCCGTGCTGCTCGCGAGCTTTCACGTCAGCCAGCAGAACACCTTCACGGGGCGGCTAACCGAGTCGATGTTCGACGCGATCTTGGCGCGCTCGCTCGAGCTGGCCGGCTGAGCGGTGTGATCTGCCGGCCGGCCGCAAGCTCCGCGGTTCGCGCGGCGATCGCCCGGGCTTCGAGCAGGCGATCGTGCACGCCGGCCGCGAAGCGCGCTAACGTCGGGATCCGTGCCCCTGACCGCCTTCACCCCGCTCGTGCGCGACTGGTTCGCGAACGCCTTCGCGGAGCCGACGCCCGCGCAGGTGCAGGCCTGGCCCGCGATCGCGACCGGCGAGAACGTGCTGATCAGCGCGCCCACGGGCTCGGGCAAGACATTGGCAGCGTTTCTCTGGGGTCTCGACCGCTTCGTCGCCGCCGGCGCCGCGCAGGAGCACCGCACGCGGC
>JBEKSK010000185.1:0-5875 GCA_049517155.1 Solirubrobacteraceae bacterium | reverse complement strand
CGGGTGCGGTGGCAACACGCTCTCGCAGAGCAACACCAACGTGGGCACCGGCGCCAACGTCGACGGCATCAACCCGGACCAGAACGCGTACCTCACCAGTAACGGCCTGGCGATAACCGCCGTGCGGACCGCTTCGGGCAACTACGTCTCGGCGCAGCTCGACAGCGCCGGCCATGTCTCGAGCCAGTACGGCGAAGTCGAGGCGAGCATCGAGATGCCCGCCGCACAGGGTCTGTGCCCAGGGTTCTGGATGCTCGGCGACCAGAACATCGCCGGCAGCAGCTCGCCCGGCGAGATCGACGTCGTCGAAGCGCCGACGTTCGGCGCCGGCGGCGGCCTGGGGGACCCCGCCTACTTCGACCTGCACGGCGCCAACACCACGCAGGTCTACACGCTCGGCACAAACGCGGTAAACCTGTCCTCCGGCTTCCACACCTACGCGGTCATCTGGACGCCCACGTCGATCGGCTGGACGATCGACGGCGTCGAATATGCCTCGGCCAACCAGGCCTCGCTCACCATCGGTGCGTCGTGGGCGAACGACTTCGACACCAGCAACTTCCACCTGATCCTGGACCTCGCGGTTGGCGGCTGGCCCTGCGACTTCGGCCCCTGCAGCCCGCAGTCGCCGGGCGCGCCAAGCTACACGATGTATGTCCAGTGGGTGAAGTGGCTTCAGATCCCCTAGGGCCGCTGCGGCCCTCGCTGCCCCCCCGCTCGCGCCGGCGCGCCGCGAGCGCCACCGCCAGGTTCAGCCGCGCCGACTGAACCGCCGGCAGCCGGCCTGCGTAACACTCTGCATGACGGAGCTCACCGATCCGGCGGTCGTCGCGCGAAGGACCGCTCGGCCGCGGGTGAGCCCGGCTGCGGCCGCCGCCAAGCTGGCGCGGCCGATCGTGCGGGCACTGCTGCGGCGAACCCGCTACGGCACGCTGACGATCCTCGAGACCGGCCAGAGCCGCAGCTTCGGCGTGGCGGACGCAGGCGGACCCGACGTGCACGTCGTCGTTCACGACCGCCGCTTCTACAGCGCTCTGCTACGCGGCTCGCTTGGCGTCAGCGAGGCCTACACGGAAGGATGGTTCGACTGCTCCGAGCTGCCTGAGCTGGCGCGCCTCGCGGCGCTCAACATGCCGGCGCTCGACCGCTGGCGGCGGGCGGTGCGACCGGTCGTCGCCGGACCGCAGGCGGCACTCAGCTGGTGCGCCCGAAACACCCCCAAGCGCTCGCGTCGGCGGATCGCCGCCCACTACGACATCGGCAACGACCTCTTCAGTCTGATGCTCGACGAGACGATGACTTACTCGTGCGCAATCTTCGAACAGCCGGCAGCGTCGCTTCATCAGGCGCAGCTTGCCAAGCTCGACCGCATCTGCCGCAAGCTGGAGCTCGCTCCACACGACCATGTTCTGGAGATCGGGAGCGGCTGGGGCGGCTTCGCCATCCATGCGGCGAGCCACTACGGCTGCAGGGTCACGACGACCACGATCTCGGGAGAACAGCGCCGGCTTGCGCAGGAGCGGATCGCGGCCGCCGGCCTCGAGGACCGTATCACCGTGCTCCTGCAGGACTACCGCGATCTCGAGGGCACGTTCGACAAGCTCGTGTCGGTCGAGATGATCGAGGCGGTCGGCTGGCAGTATTTCGACACCTTCTTCGAACGCTGCGCCGCGCTGCTGGCCCCCGACGGCGCGATGTTGCTGCAGGCGATCACGATCGACGAGCGCGCCTACAACGTCGAGAAGTCAAAGCGGAGCTTCGCCAACACCCACGTCTTCCCGGGTGGCTGCTTACCGTCGCTCGCGGTCATCTCGCGCTCGGTGGCCCGCGCCACCGACATGCACCAGATCGCGCTCGAGGACCTCACCACGCACTATGTGCAGACCCTGCGCTGCTGGCGCGAAAACTTCCTCGCCCAACTCGAGCGGGTCCGCTCGCTCGGCTACGACGGGCGTTTCCAGCGCATGTGGGAGCTCTATCTCGCCTATTGCGAGGGCGGCTTCGGCGGCGGCCGGATCGGCAACGTTCAGTTGCTGCTGGCCAAGCCGCAGTTTCGCCCGGCCGCGAGCGACTCTGGCGGCGCCGGCGCGGGCCCGTAGCGCGCGGGCTGCGATCGCGCTTGCAATCGACCGGAGGCGGCCTGTCGGCGTGCCAGACTGAATGGGTTACGTGAATGCTCGCCAACCGCAATCCACTCCTCGCCGCCGGCCCACAGCGGGCCAGGCCGGCGTGGCATCAGACTGGCCCGTGCCGATGACGGCGCCCACGAAGCGGCTCGCCGTGGTGCGGGTGTTCGCCGCATGCGCGACCTTCGCCGCCATGGTGCTCGCAGCGTCGCTGCTCGCTCCCCAGGCCCGCAGCGCGACCGCGCCGACCGCCTCCGTCAGCATCGTCAAACGGCTGGCGCACCCGGGCACCTACTCCGTGATCGTGACGGTGTCCGCTCCGCCGTCCGACGAGACGGTCAGCGTGTTCGCGGGCCCGCAGTCCTACCGCGACATCGTGATGTCAGCGGGAAATCCGGTGATCCTGGCGTTCGAGCCGCGGCTGTCGCGGAAGAAGATCACGGTGCGCACCGTCAGCTCCGGCGCACCGGCCGACTTCACGGTCGCGATGTCGCGCCAGCTGCCGCAGTCGGTGCCGCACGTGAAGAGCGTGGGCAACAGCGGAGCCACGGAGACCAGCGGCCCGATTGGGGCCACCGGCGACAGCGGCAGCAGCGGCGGAACCACAGGAGCAACCGGCGCGACCGGAAGCACCGGAAGCACCGGAGCGACGGCCGGCAGCGGGACGACGATCGTCAGTCCCCCTGCTGGTCCCTACACCCGCCTCGTCTGGTCGGACGAGTTCAACGGGCCGGCCGGCACGCCGCCGAATCCCGCCAACTGGTCCGAGGATACCTACGGCGGCTGTGGCGACGGGACGCTCTCGACGAACACGCAGAGCACCGCGAACGCGTCCCTCGACGGCGCCGGCCACCTCGCGATCAGCGCCGACGGCGGACCGGACTACGACTCCGCCCAGCTCGACAGCGCCGGCCACTTCTCGTTCAAGTACGGAGAGCTCGAGGCACGAATCAAGCTGCCCGTCGGGAGCGGGCTGTGTTCGGCGTTCTGGATGCTCGGCGACTCGGCGGCCCCAGGCTCCTGCTGGCCACAGTGTGGCGAGGTTGACGTCATGGAGACAATCTCACCCAGCCCGACGCTGTTGTACGCAACCCTCCACGGTCCCGTCAGCGGGTCGGGCAACTACCAGCAGTGGCAGGCCCAGCTGGGTTCCACCCTGTTCACCTCCGGCTACCACACCTACGGAGTGATCTGGCGCCCCGGGGCGATCACCTGGACGTTCGACGGCGCGCCCTAGGCCACCGCCGCGCCCAGTTCACTGCCGCCGAGCGCACAGTGGGTCTTCTCCGGCCATCCCTTTCACATAATGCTCGACCTCGCCGTCGGCGGCTGGCCAGGTGCGCCGGCCGCCGCGGCGCCGTTCCCGGCGACGCTCGACGTCGACTGGGTGCGGCTGTACAGCTGAGTCTCGCGGAACACCCGCGAGCGGATCGGATCTCCGCTCGCGGAGACGGCACCCCTGCGCGTTGGTCGCGGCGGCGGGTGTCGTCGCTCAGCGAGCAGCGAAGCGGCGCGGCGGCGGCGCTTCGCCAGCCGGTGCGTCAGGCTGGCGCTCGCTGGGCGGGCCCGTCAGCTCGCGGCGCTCCATCTGGCGCGCAGCCCGGGCGAGCAGATCCACGCGCATGCCGCGCGGCAGACCGGGCGCCGAGACAACCTTCGCGGTGACGATCTCGTCACCCTCCTCGACGACCTCATAGATCGCTTCGCTGCCGAGCAGCTCCTGGCGCAGAAGGTACGTCGGCGCTTCAACCAGCATGAATGGCATAGCGAAATATCGGCAAGGGCGGTCACCGCCAACAGTGCGCTCGACGAGGGTGCGCAGATTGCGACGTTTTCTGGACGTTTGTCGTAGGCAGGCAGGCCAACACCGCCGGTGGCGGTGCCGACGGCGCGACGGCGGCCGCCGATCGCGGCGAGGTGACGCCGTCATCTGTTGCGCTCTGCGGCCGGCGCTCTGCGGCCTGGCGCTCAGCGGGCTTGCTCAGCAGCGGCTGGCGGCGATGTTCCAGTCCCGTAGGACGACGCTGCGATAGACCACAGATGGATCAGCCGTCCTGCGCAGAAAGGCGTGAATCACAGCAGGACGGGCCGGGGTCACGGCGAGTTCGCGGCTCCAGCTCTTGCCAGGCGCAAGGACGATCGGCCCGAGCCGGCTCGCCGGCGCGCCGGCGCCGCGAACCGTGACCTCATAGGTCGTGGTGTGCAGCTGCTCGTTGATCACGCCGACGCAGACCGACTCGAGCCCCCCGGGAGCCGGCAGCAGCCACAGGGCGCTGGTTCCGCGGGTTCCCTTCGGCGCGCTCAACGGCGTGAATCCGAGCGTGGCGGCGCCGGCGAGTAGCGCCAAGCCGGCAGCGAAGGCGCCGACCTGGGCACGGCCGACCGGGATCGGGCGAAAGACCAGCGAGCGGGAATGCCCTCGCGCGGTCCCCCGTGCCGCCGCCGCGACCGTGAGCACGGTGAGCACGCCCATCCAGGGGGCCGCCGTGAGCCTCACACCGAGCGCGTCGAGCACCAGCGCGACGATCAGCGTCGCCGCGATGCTGACGGCAATCGACAGCGTGATCAGCTCGGCGGTGCGCAGCTCGCCTGGTCTGAAGATTGCGCTGACCAGGGCGTAGCCCGGCAGCAGCAGGACGAGCGGGAGGCACAGCGGAGCACGCAGCCCCGCCAGACTCGACGGGAGCACCGCCGCGAACAGACAGGCGAGGAGCGCTGCCAGCACGACGAGGGCCAGATCACGGCGCGGCTTCACCATAGGCCGCGGACCCCGTAGATGACCAGATCACCGCTGTCGTAGAGGCGGTTCGAGCCGGCCACGTCGAACTTCGACTCCGTGGCCGCCTTCGAGAGTGCGGGCGGCCCGCTGTCGAAGTAGAAGCCGAACAGGTTGTCGCCGCTGATCTCGCGGCGATCGCTGACCACCAAGGTGGTCCGGTAGCCGCGGAGCAGCGCGCGCATCGCCGGCGTTAGCTTCGTGGCGTCGAGCATGTCGTCCACATCCGGTGCGAAGTTTCCGGTCAGCGAGGTCTGCAGCCCGTTCGTGAGGAAGAAGCGGGCGTCGGCGTCCTGCGCGAACACGCGCTGGTCGGACCCGAGCCGCCGCCCGCTCCACTCCGCGGCGACGACCGCCGGCGGGTCGAGACTGCCGCCGGGGACGGCGATGACACGGGGCTGCGCGAGGCGCTCGTTCGCGGGCCACCCCGCGATCACCCCGGAGGCGAACACGACAGTGGCGGCCGCAGAGATCGCCAGACGGACTCGCAGTGAGCGCCGCTTGCCGCGCTCCAGCATCCACACCAGGCCGAGCGCCACGGTCAGGCCGACGCCGATGAAGAGGAAGTCCCCGGCGCGGCTGACCGTCTCCCACGCCGCGGGCACGAAGCGCAGCGGCAGCGTGCCGAGGTAGATGAACGCACAGAACACGAGCAGCACCATCAGCGGGTTGCGCCAGCGCTGCTGCCAGACGAGACGCACACCCACGAGCACCCCCAGGCCGAGCAGCATGATCCCGCTCAGGGCGATGACGATCTCCGCAGGCGGCGTCACGACCGTTCCGCCCTGACTCGCGAACAGCCCTCGCGCCGGCGTCTCGCGCGCGAGTGTCTGGACCACCTGTTTCAGCGCGCTCGTCAGCACCGGGCTCAGGTAGCCGACGGTTCCCCCGCCGGCGAGCGCAAGCCAGACAATCGTGGCCACACCGACCCCCGCGGCCAGCCGCCACGGCGCGCCCGCCCGGCCGTGCAGCC
>JBEKSK010000184.1:0-5884 GCA_049517155.1 Solirubrobacteraceae bacterium | reverse complement strand
CTGCTCCGTCAGCAGTGCCTCGGACTCGGTGCCGACCACCACGCTGTCGACCGACGCGACGTCGGCCGTCATCGCCGCGTTCCCGCCGGCGCCGAAGTGGGACGCGACGCGTTTGCGGATCGAGATCGCCTTGCCGACGTAGATCACGCGACCGGCGCGATCGCGGAACAGGTACACGCCGGGCTGGTCGGGCAGCGCGCGCCGCTGCGTGGCGAGGTCGGCGGCGGCGCTCAGTAGCGTTGCCAGTTGCGGTAGACGCGGAGCAGGCCCCCGGCGCACAGGCCGAGAGCCGCGAACTCGACGAGCGTGCCGACGGTGGTCGCGGTCAGTGCGCCCGAGGCCGCAAGGACGACGACAATCGCGCCGAGCGACGCGTAGAGGATCCCGCGGTCGAGGTCGCCGAGCCCGTAGATATCGACCTGGTGGTCACGGTAGAAGCGGCCTGCGAAGTAAGCGACCAGCGCCGCGAACAGCAGCGAGAACACCGCCCCGACCAGGCCCGCTACGTCGCTGCCGCCCGGCAGGGCGACGACGGCGAGCGCGATCACGACGATGATCGCGACGTTGCGGGCGTGCTTCATAGCTTGAGTCTAGATCAGCGCCGCCCTGCGCAAACCGCTCTTACAGCGTGGCTTCAAGCTGCGCATAGGCAGCTTCGACGGCGCGCTTGGCAGCGGTGTGCCGGGCCTCGTTCTTCGCCGTCTCGTACTTCGTCGCCCAGGCCGCGGGGTCTGAGAGCTCCTGCTCGAGCGCGGCCAACGCGACCTCCGCCGCCTCGACCCCCAGCTCGGCCTGCTCCTGCGCGCGCAGGCGGTTCTTGCTTGGACCGTCCGCCGCCTTCGCCTTCGCCTTGCCCTTGCGCTGGGCGCCGGCGTCGGCCCCCGGCGCGCTGCCCGCGCCCCGAGGGTTCCCGGCGCCGCCCGCGCTCCCGGCGCCCCGGGCGCCCCCCGCGCCGGCCGCAGCGTCCGCGCTTCCCGCGCCGGCCGCGCCGCCGCCGGCCGCCCCAGCGCCGATGCCGGCGCGACGCCTGGGCCGCGGCGCCGGCTCCTCGCCCGCGGCCTTGCGCTCCTCGCGCACACGCAGGTACTCCGGCCAGCCGCCGACGTAGCTGCGAAGCGTCCCCTGCTCGACGGCGATCGTGCGCGTGCCGACCGCGTCCAGCAGCGCGCGGTCGTGGGAGACCAGGATCAGCGAGCCGCCGAAGGCGCCGAGCGCGTCCTCCAGGGCCTCGCGGGATTCGAGGTCGAGGTGGTTGGTCGGCTCGTCGAGGATCAGCACGTTCGCGCCGCTGTTGACGAGGATCGCCAGCGAGAGCCGCCGGCGCTCGCCGCCAGAGAGCCCGGCGAGCGGCTTCTCGGCCTGCTCGCCGCCGAACAGGAAGCGCCCGAGCAGCGCGCGCGCCTTGTTTGGCGTCAGGCCGGTCGCCTGTTGAGCCGCATCCAGCACCGTGCCCACGGCGCCCAGCTCGTCGGCGTGCTGGGAGAGGAAGCCGACGGACACGTTGTGCCCGGTCCGCAGCCGCCCGCCCGCGAGCGGCCGGCGCCCGGTCAGCGCCTCGATCAGCGTCGTCTTGCCAGACCCGTTCGGGCCGACGAGCGACACGTGCTCGCCACGCTCGAGCCACAGCTGGACGTGCTCGAGCAGCACGATCGGCGGCTCGCCGACCTCGACGCGGGCGTCCTCCAGCTCGAAGGTCACACGCCCGCTGCGCGCCGGCGCGTCGAACTGGAACGACAGTGAGGCTCCGTCGCTTGGCGCCCGCTCGATGCGCTCGATCTTCTCCAGCGCCTTGACGCGCGACTGCGCCTGGCGGGCCCGGGTTCCGGCGCCCCAGCGCGCGACGAACCGCTCGAGCCGCTCGACCTCCGTCTGCTGGCGCTCGATCGCGCGGCCGAGCGCCAGCTCGCGCGCCGCCTGCTCCGCGCGCCACGCGTGCCAGCTGCCGGGGAAGAAGCGCGAGCGGCCGGCCTCCAGTTCGAGCACCGCCGTGCCGACCGTCTCGAGGAACCAGCGATCGTGCGCGACCAGCGCGATCGCCGCATCGAGCGAGACGAGCGCCTGCTCGAGCCACTCGAGCGACTCGATGTCGAGATGGTTGGTCGGCTCGTCGAGCAGCAGCAGGTCAGGCCGTGCGGCAAGCGCCCGCGCGAGCGAGGCGCGCGTCAGCTCGCCACCGGAGAAGCTCGCGAGCCCCCGTTCGAGGTCCTCCTCATGGAAGCCGAGCCCGCGCGCCACGTCCGTCGCTCGATCGCGCCAGCGGTATCCGCCGTGGTGCTCGAGCTCGGCCTGGGCACGCGCGTAGCGGTCCAGCGTCGCGGCGTCCGCCGACCCGGCAGCCATCGCCGTCTCGAGCGTCGCGAGCCGCTTCTCGACCGCAAGCTCCACGGTGCAGGCCGACAGCAGGTACTCCCGCAGGGCCATCCCGCGCTCGCGCGGCGGGCGCTGGTCGTGCAGCGCGACACGCACGTTCTTTGCGATCGCGAGCTCGCCGCCGTCGAGCGTCGCCTCGCCCGCGAGCATTCGCAGCAGGGTCGTCTTGCCGGCGCCGTTGCGCCCGGCGATCGTCATCCGCTCGCGGCGTTCGAGCTTGAACGAGACGCCGCGCAGCAGCGGCGCGCCGGCGATGTCCTTCGACAGGTTGGAGGCAATGGCGATGGCCATGTCTTTGATCGTATGCGGCGGCTCGCTCCGGTAGAGTGCGCGCCGGTGCGCCGCCTGATCGCCATCACCACGACCGCCGCGATCGCGCTGCTCGTGCTCGCGCCGGCCGCGCTGGCCCACGACGGCGGTGAGGGGCTCTACGGTCAGACCGACGACAAGGTCACGACCGCCGCCGGATTCATCCTGATCGTCTTCATCCCGGTCTTCATCTTCGCCGCGAGCATGCTCCAGGGACACCTGGAAAAGCGCAAGGACGCCCGCAAGGCGGCCGCCAAGGCGCGCGCCAAGAGCGCCGAGTGGCAGCGCGGCTGGTAGCCGGGATTTTTAGGCAGCCTCTTTCGAGGCTGACCGGTGCGGGCGCGCCCGTGGCAGTGCGGCTGGTAGGAACAGACTTCTAGGCCGTCGGGCGATCATCTTCGCCTCCGAGGCGGTCGCCGCGGGGGCTATACGCTTCGGCGATGGCCTCGCTGGTCACCGGCGCGACGGGCTTCATCGGGCGTCATCTCGTCGAGCGCCTGCTCGAGCGCGAGGGCGAGGTGCACATCCTCGTGCGCCCCGGCTCGATCGCGCGGGCGCGCACGCTGTTTGACAGCGAACGCGTGCACATCGTGGCCGGCGACCTCGAGCTGCCGCTGGCGGGCGTCGAGGAGTCCTGGCTCGCCGCCGCCAGGGGCACGATCGAGCGCGGCTTTCACCTCGCCGCGCTCTACGACCTGCGCGCGGGAGCTCAGGAGACCGAGCGCGCGAGCGTGCTGGGCACGCGCAACATGCTCGAACTCGCCGCGGCACTCGCGCTGGGCTGCCTGAACCACGTCTCCTCGGTCGCCGTCGCCGGCCGCCACCGCGGGACCTTCACCGAAGCTGACTTCGACCTCTCGCAGACGCTGCCGACGCCCTACCACCGGGCCAAGTTCGAAGCCGAGCGGATCGTCCGCGACCAGACCGCGGTGGCGTGGCGGATCTACCGGCCGTCGATCGTCGTCGGGCACTCCCGGACCGGCGAGATGGACAAGATCGACGGCCCGTACTACTTCTTCAAAGCGATCGCGCGGACGCGCCATCTGATCCCCGAATGGGTACCGCTCGTCGGCCCGGAGATCGGGCACACCAACATCGTCCCCGTCGACTTCGTCGCCGCCGCGATCGACCATATCGCGCACCAGCCGGGACTCGAAGGGCGGACCTTCCATCTGTGCAGCCCGCGCTCGCAGCGCAGCGGCGAAGTGATCAACGCGTTCGCGCGCGCCGCGCACGCCCCGACGCTGGCGCTGCGGATCGACCACCGGATCCTCGCGGGCCTGCCCGCGGGAAGCCTGTCAGCGGCGATGAGCGTGCCCGCCGTGCGCCAGGCCGCTCGCGCGCTACTCGCCGACCTCGGCATCCCGGCGGAGTTGCTCGGCAACCTCACCTTCGACTGCCGCTTCGACACAGCTGAAGCCGACGCGGCACTGGCCGCCAGCTCGATCGCCGTGCCGGCGCTCGAGGATTACGCGCCTGTCCTGTGGGACTTCTGGGAGCGCCGGCTCGATCCGCAGCTGGATCGCGCCGGCACACTCGCCGCAGCGGTGGCGGGGCGTCATGTGCTGATCACCGGAGCCTCGTCGGGCATCGGGCAGGCCGCGGCGCTCGCGCTGGCGGCCGCCGGCGCGATCCCGATCCTCGTCGCGCGCAATCGCGAGCGACTCGAGCAGACCCGCCGCGAGATCGAGGCGGCGGGCGGCGAGGCGCACGTGTTCGAGGCGGATCTGTCCGAGCGCGAGTCGGTCGAGGCACTCGTTGCGAACGTGCTCGCCGTCCACCCGGTGGACGTGCTCGTCAACAACGCGGGCCGTTCGATCCGGCGATCCGCCGTGCTCTCCGAAGACCGCTTCCACGACTACGAGCGCACAATGACGCTCAACTACTTCGGCGCGGCCCGGCTGACGATGGCGCTGCTCGGCCACATGCGTGAGCGCGGCGGCGGCCACGTCGTGAACGTCTCGACGATCGGCGTGCAGGTCAACCCGCCGCGATTCTCCGCTTACGTGGCCTCGAAAGCCGCACTCGACGCGTTCACCCGCGTGGTCTCGAGCGAGGTGATCGGCGACGGCATCACGTTCACGACGATCCACATGCCGCTCGTGCGCACGCCGATGATCGAGCCGACGACGCTGTATGCGGATTTCCCAGCGATCAGCGCGCAGGAGGCCGCGGAGATGATCTGCGAGGCGATCCGCTCGAAACCCAAGGAGATCGGCACGCGCCTGGGCACGGTGGGCGAGGTCGCCTACGCCCTGGCTCCGAAGCTCGTCGACCAGCTGCTCCACGCCGCCTACCGCCTGTTTCCGGATTCGCCGCCGGCGGGCGGCGAGGCTGATTCGCCGCCGGCGGGCGGCGAGGAGCGCCCGCGGCACCCGGCGTCGACTCAGCAGCTCGCGCTCGCGAGCCTGCTCCGCGGCGTGCACTGGTAGCGGCGCCGGCGGTTGCGCGGCAGCCGGCGGACCAGCGGAGCGCCGGCAGCGGCGGGCATGTTGGCATGATGGCGCCAATGTCTGCCAGCCCGGCGATCGAGGTCCGAGACCTGCGCAAGAACTACGGCGACATGGAGGCGGTTGCGGGCATCGACTTCCAGGTGCAGCGCGGCGAGATCTACGGGCTGCTTGGCCCCAACGGAGCGGGCAAGACGAGCACAGTCGAGATCCTCGAGGGCTACAGGACGCGCAGTTCGGGCACCGTCCGCGTGCTCGGCCACGACCCGCAGACGCGCCCGTTGGAGCTTCGCCGCCGCGTCGGCATCGTGCTGCAGAGCAGCGGCATCTACAGCCACGTGCGCGTCGGCGAGGTGCTCGCGCACTTCGCCGGCTTCTACCCACATCCGCGCGACGTCGCCGAGGTGATCGAGCTGGTCGGTCTCGGCGAGAAGCGAGACGAGCGCGCCCGCAGGCTCTCGGGCGGCCAGCGGCGCCGGCTCGACCTCGCGCTGGCACTGATCGGCGACCCCGAGCTGGTCTTCCTCGATGAGCCCACGACGGGCTTTGACCCCGCCGCGCGCCGCACCGCCTGGGAGACGATCCGGTCGCTGAAGGATCTCGGCAAGACGGTCCTTTTAACGACGCACTACCTCGACGAGGCCCAGGAGCTGGCGGACCGCGTCGCGATCATCAAGGGGGGGCGGATCCTCGCCGAGGGCTCGCCCGAGCAGCTGGGGGTCGGAGGAGGCTCGCGCTACCGCGTCGCTCACCTC
>JBEKSK010000183.1:0-5897 GCA_049517155.1 Solirubrobacteraceae bacterium | reverse complement strand
CGCAGGCTTTCGACTTTGCGGTTTGCCACCGCGACGGCCGTCTGCTGCACGCGGAATGCATGATGACCAACCTGCTCGGGAACCCGCTCGTGGGGGGCGTCGTCGTCAACCTGCGCGACATCACCGAGCGCAAGCAGTTCGAAGCGCAGCTCACATACCAGGCGCTACACGACCCGGTCACCGATCTCGCCAACCGGGCGCTGTTTCGCGATCGCGTGGAGCACGCGTTCAGCCGCCGCCGTGACGGCCACCTCCTGCTCGCCGTGCTGTTCCTGGACCTCGACGACTTCAAGACGATCAACGACACCTTCGGCCACGATGCCGGCGACCGGCTGCTGCAGCTGATCTCGGCGCGCCTGCAGTCGGTCCTGCGAGCCGGCGACACCGTGGCACGCCTGGGGGGTGACGAGTTCGCGATCCTGCTCGAGGACATCTCCGACGAGGCTGCGGTCTCAGGGATCGTCGAAGGTGTGCTCGAAGCGATCGGCGCTCCGCTTTCGCTGGACGACCGCGAGGTCGCCGTTCAGTGCAGCATCGGCATCGCGATCGCCCGCCCGACGAGCGCCACCGAGGCAGCCACCACGGTCGACGAGCTGCTGCGCAACGCCGACGTCGCGATGTACGAAGCGAAGACCGACGACGGCAACACCTACCGCCACTTCAAGCATGAGATGCACGACGCCGTCGTCGAGCAGATCGCGCTGCGCGCCGACCTCAAGGCGGCGTTCGCGGCGAACGAGCTGACGCTCGCCTACCAGCCGATGTTCAACCTCGCTTCGGGCGAGATCGCCGGCTACGAGGCCCTGCTGCGCTGGGAGCACGCCGTCCGCGGCTCCGTGCCGCCGGCCACTTTCATCCCGATTGCCGAGGAATCCGGGCTGATCGTCCCGCTCGGCCGCTGGGTGCTCGAGCGGGCGTGTTGTGACGCGGTGAGCTTCCAGCAGGCCGGGCGGGGCCACTCCGAACACAGCCTCTCGGTCAACATCTCGGCCCGGCAACTGCACCGGGTGGAGATCGTTGACGAGGTCTCGCAGGCGCTGCGCTCGAGTGGCCTGGATCCCAAGCGTCTCGTGCTCGAAATCACCGAGAGCCTGCTGGTCGACGACATCGAACTCGCGATCGAGCGGTTGCGTGCGCTTCGCGCGCTCGGCGTCAGGGTCGCCGTTGACGACTTTGGCACCGGCTATTCCTCCTTGAACTACATCCGCCGGCTGCCGATCGACTTCCTCAAGATCGACAAGGGGTTCATCGACAGCGTCGACGGCGACGACCGCGACGCCAAGCTGATCGCGGCGATCATCGGCCTCGCTGGCGTGCTCGACCTCGGCTGCGTGGCGGAGGGCGTCGAGCGCGAGGCACAGGCGGAGCGGCTCAAGAAGCTCGGATGTGAATATGCGCAGGGCTTCCTGTTCGCCCGCCCGATGAGCGCCGCCGCGCTTTGCGAGCTGCTCGAAGCCGGCGCGCCGGCGCTCGTCGTCGCCGGCTGATCGTCCGCTCCCGGTAGGGTGCGCTCGTGTCGACCGCAACCGCCCTGCGCCGCGTGTGCGCGACCCGCTATGTCACGCCGTTGCGCGAGGGCGGCTCACTGCCCGGGCTGGTCGAGGCTGACGACAGCGGCCTCTACGTGACGAAGTTCCGGGGTGCGGGCCAGGGCACCCTGGCGCTTGTGGCCGAGGTGATCGTGGGCGAGCTGGCTCGCGCGATCGGGCTTCCGGTACCAGAGCAGGTGATCGTCGCGATCGATCCGGCGCTGGGCCTGGCCGAGCCCGACCCGGAGATCCAGGATCTGATCGTGGCAAGCGACGGCGAGAATCTCGGCGTGGACTTCCTGCCCGGCGCCGCGGGCTATTCGCCGGCGCTCGCGTGGACGCCCGATCCGCTGCTCGCGGCGGAGATCGTGTGGCTCGACGCCCTCGCCACGAATGTCGACCGCACGCCGCGCAACCCCAACCTGCTGCTCTGGCACGATCGGCTGTGGCTGATCGACCACGGCGCAACGCTGTACCTCCAGCACCGCGGGCTGCGTCCGCTCGAACAGGCGAGCCGGCCCTTTCCGCAGATCGCCGAGCACGTTCTGCTCGGCGCCGCGGGCTCGATCACGGCGGCCGACGAGCGCCTCGCGCCGCGGATCGATCGCGCAAAGCTGCGGGCGATCGCGGCGCTCGTGCCGGCGGACTGGTTCGGCAGCGAGCCCGCGGAGACCTACGTGGAGTACCTGGCGGCGCGCCTCGCGGCGCCGCGTGTCTTCGTGGCGGAGGCAGAGGATGCAAGAGCCGCGGCGTAGCGCGTTCTCATACGCAATCGTCCGCGTTGTCCCGCACGTCGAGCGTGGCGAGGGCTTCAACGCGGGTGTCGTGCTGTTCTGCCGCCAGCTCGACTTCCTCGCGGCTCGCGTTGCGCTCGACGAGCGCCGGCTAGCCGTACTCGCCCCGGACTTCTCGCCGGACACGGTTCGCCCGCAGCTTGACGCCATCGTCGCGATCGCCGCAGGCGAGCCGGCCGGGGGCCCGATTGCCGCCCTGCCGCCGTCGGAGCGCTTCGGCTGGCTTGTCGCTCCCGCGAGCACGATCATCCAGCCCTCGCCCACCCATACCGGGCTCTGCGAAGACCCGCAGGCGACGCTGGCCGAACTGTTCGGCGAGCTCGTCGGCTAGCCGGCGCGGCTGTTGCTGTGTCCACGGGGAGAGCCTGCTGATGGCGAGCATGCGTCTAAACTCGCGTCTTTGACTGCCCCCGACCCGTCCGCTCGCCTAACCCGACGCCAGTTTCTCGGCGGCGCTGCCGTCGTCGGGTCACTTGGCGCTGCCGGCGCCGCCGCCACGCTGGTCGGCTCCGCCCGCGGGTCGCTGACACGCACCGGCGCGATCAACGAGTTCAGCTCGGTGCCGGCGGCGGTCACGCCGGACTTCCGCTCACGCCCGGACCTTCGCATCCCGACCTTCGCCGTCGATGTCGCCAAGCCGGGTACCGCGCCCGGCCTGATCTTCGTCAGCCCCTACGGCGCGCCCAAGGGGCAGGCCGGGGCGCTCATCGCCGACGACACCGGAGCGGCGGTGTGGGAATACCCGTCCGGCCTGGAGATCGACAACTTCACGGTCCAGACCTATCAGGGCCGGCCGGCGCTGGCCTGGTGGCAGGGCAAGATCGTGGACAGCCACGGCGTCGGCTCCTACGTGATCGCCAACGACGCCTATCAGGCGATCGCGCACGTGGCGGCCGGCAACGGCCTGAGCGGTGACCTGCACGAGTTCCTGCTCACCGACCGGGGGACGGCGCTGCTCACCTGCTACCGGATCACACACACCGACCAGCGCTCGGTCGGCGGCTCAAGCGACGGCGCGATCCAGGACGCCTGCTTCCAGGAGGTAGACCTCGCCAGCGGGCGGGTGCTGCTCGAATGGCACAGCCTCGGGCACATCGCGCTCGCGGAGTCCTACTGGCCCGTCGGCGGGCTGTGGGACTACGTGCACCTCAACTCGATCGATGTGGACGTCGACGGGAACCTGCTCGTCTCCTCGCGCAACACCCACACCGTCTACAAGATCGACCGCCGCTCCGGCGAGATCATCTGGCGCCTCGGCGGAAAGCACAGCGACTTCGCGATGGGTGCCGGCGCAACCTTCGCCTGGCAGCACGACGTGCGCATCCACCCCGGCGGCACGATGACCGTCTTCGACAACGAGGGCTCGCCGTTCCTGCCCGGCGGGCAGTCGCGCGCGATCGTGCTCGCCGTGGACGAGCGCCAGATGACGGCCAAGCTGGTGCACGAATACCGCCATCCGCAGCCCCTGGCGGCCTCGAGCAAGGGCAGCGTCCAGTTGCTCCCGAACGGAAACGTGTTCGTTGGCTGGGCGGCCGAGCCGTTCATCTCGGAGTTCTCGCCGTCGGGTGAGCTGCTGTTCGACGCGCGGCTCGGCGACGAATACATCTTCTACCGCGCCTCCCGAATCCCGTGGACGGGAAACGCGCCCGGAACCCCGGCCGTGGCCACGGAACGCTCCGGCGCCAACACCAATGTCTACGTCAGCTGGAACGGCGACACCCGCGTGGCGCGCTGGACCGCGCTTGCGGGCACGAGCGCGACGAACCTGGCTGCCGCCGCAACGGTTGCCCGCAGCGGCTTTGAGACCGCCATGCGCCTGCCCGGTAAGTTCACCGCGTTGCGAGTCCGCGGCATCGACGCCACCGGCGCGACGCTCACCACAACTGACCTGATCAAGGTCTGAGGTCTTAGCTGGCGGCGGCTAGCCGCGGCCGGGTCTCGGTGTCGCCGCCGCCGGGCGGAATCCCCTTTTCGCGCTCAGGCGGCGGCGCGCAAGCGGGGGTGTCCGCCGCCGAGCGCTAGTCTGCGGCGCATGGATCCCCGCCTCCTGGAGGAGCTGATCGACTGGCTCGCGATCCCCTCGGTCTCCACCGGCGGGGGGGATCCGGCGGCGATCGAGCGGGCGGCATCCTGGGCCCTCGAACGCGTGGCGGCGGCCGGGGGAGCGGGGGAGCTCGTGCGAATCGGGGACGCCAACCCGCTGGCCGTCGGCGAGCTCGCGGCCGCCGACCCCGACGCGCCGACCGTGCTGATCTACGGCCACTACGACGTGCAGGGGCCCGGCCCGGCCGAGCTGTGGTCCTCGCCGCCGTTTGAGCCCGTGGTGCGCGACGGGCGGCTCTACGCCCGCGGAGCCTCGGATGACAAGGGCAACTTCCTGCCGCTGCTGCACGTCGCCTGCGCAATGGCCGCGGCCGGGGAGCTGCCGGTGCACGTGCGCGTCCTGGTCGAGGGCGAGGAGGAGCGTGCCGGCGAGGCCGTAAAGACGTGGGTCCGCGAAGACCCTCGCGGCGCCGACGTGGCGATCGTTTTCGACAGCGGCATGCCCGACCCCGAGACGCCGGCGATCACCGTCGGCCTGCGCGGCCTGGTGATGGTCTCGCTCTTTGTGCGTACGGCGCAGCGAAACCTTCACTCCGGCATGTACGGCGGCAGCGTGCTGAATGCGCTGCACGTGCTGCACGGGTTGCTCGCGGCGGTCCTGCCGGGCCCCGACGGGCGCGTACGGGAGGAGCTCCGCGCCGGGATCAGCCCGCCCAGCGCGGCCGAGCTTGAGTCCTGGCGGCGGCTGCAAGCCGGCGAGCGCGTGCTCGAAGCGGTCGGCGGGCACCCCGTCCACCCGGGGGCAGGCGGCGAGTACTACGAACGCAACGGCGCCGACGCCGCGCTGGACGTCAACGAGATCTCGGGCGGTGAGCCGCGCACAGTCGTGCCCGCCACCGCCCGGGCGACGCTGTCGCTGCGCTTGGCGCCCGGACAGGATCCCGAGCGGATGGCGGCGACGCTGTCTGAGCTGCTACGCGCCGAGCTGCCGGCGGGCGCCGAGCTCGAGCTGCGCACGCAGCTCGCGCCACCGGCGCTGTTTGACCCGGCCCAGCCGGCGCTTGCGCTCGCCGCGCAGGCGCTGCGGCGCGCCTGCGGCGGCCGCGAGCCGGCGTTCATCCGCAGCGGCGGCAGCATTCCGATCGTGGCCGAGATGGCGGCCCGCGGCTATCCGGTGGTGGTGGGCGGATTCGCTCTGCCGCAGGACGCCGTGCACGCGCCGGATGAGTCCTACTCGCTGCACAGCCTCGCGTGGGGCGAGGCCGCCGCGCGCGAGCTCTACCGGGAGCTCGCACACCTGCCGGCGCGCCGGCGCGGCTGAGCGCGGCGCCTGCGGGCGGGCGCCGCAGCCCGGCGCGCCAAGCGGGCGTGTGGTCGGCTAGGCTGACGTCGATGTGTCGAAACATCCGCACCCTCTACAACTTCGAGCCCTCGGCGAGCGGCGAGGAGGTTCGTGCGGCGGCGCTCCAGTACGTCCGCAAGGTGAGCGGCTTCGCGAAGCCCTCGCAGGCCAACGCCGAGGCGTTCGAGC
>JBEKSK010000182.1:0-5910 GCA_049517155.1 Solirubrobacteraceae bacterium | reverse complement strand
AGGGCTGCCTCGGGGTCGATCGCAAATGGCTCGTGCGGGTCGGACATCGGCCTCGCGGTCATGGTAGGCCCGTTGCGACGGCGATCGCCGGGCGCTCGCGCGGCGGAACCTGGCGCGCCAGCCGGCCGAGGAGCCCGCCGGGGCCGGGCCGCCCGCTCGCCCCTGGCCACCGCGCGGGTAGAACAGGCGTCTGGTTTGGCTTCTTTCGCCGTTTCGCGCCGATCCGGCGGCTTTGACGCCGGCGGGGTCCGTCCGCCATAGTGATGTCGTGCTTGAAGCCGGTCCGCCCTCGATGCAGCCGCCGCTCCGCCCCGGAAACCGGCGCAAGCGCCGCCGTGCGTCCCTGCTTTGGCGTGGCTGCCTGGCCGCAGCGGGCGCCACGCTTGCCGTGGCTGTTGGGCTCGCGCTGCTGACGGGCGCCACCGGCGAGCGCGCCGGATTGGCGCGCGAGGCCCCCGCCCTGCCGACCGCCGCGATCGCGAACGTTGGCGCTGCGGCGACGCCGGTGAAGGACGCCGGCGGAGGAAGATCGGCGCGGCAGGGCCTGATCGCAGCTGCCAGCAACGCTCCGGCCGCGTCCAGGCCGGTCAAACATCCGCCGAGGTCAGATCAGGGCTCATTTCCCGCCATCGTGAGGTCGTTCTCCTTCCGCGCGGATGCGCCGACGCCCTTGACAGGCGCCGCAAATACACCGGATGGCGGCCTTCGGGCAGACTCGCTGGACCCCTCAAACGGCACCGGCGGCGACGCGATCTCGATCGACTTCGCCGGTGATCCCGCCGGCGGCAGCGTGTCCGTAACCGACGACACCGCGTCCGACTGCAGTGTGACCTCCGGTGACCCTAGTTCGTCCCCGTGCCTGGTCACCGACAGCGACTCGATCGTGCTGGTGGCCACGCCTGCGGATTCTTCAGACTCCGTTAGCTGGTCCGGCTGCGGCCAGGGCGACGTCGGCACGATCAGCTCGACCTACAGGACGAACGACACCTGCAGCTTCCAAGCGGGCGGGGACGAGAGCGACACCGTGACCTTCACCGCTCCTCCCCCGACCTACCAGGTCGCCACGAGCGTGCTGCCGAGCGCCGCGGCCGGGTCGGTCACGATCAGCGACTCCGACAACGACTGCGGCGGATCGAGCTGCTCCGACGCCCCCTACGGCGACGTCATCACCTTCACCGCAAACGCCGCCAGCGGCTACAGCTTCGCCAACAGCGGCTGGAGCGCGGTCTGCTCAACCTTCCCCACCGCCAACAGCTGCCAAACCACCGCGATCACCGGCAACATCAGCGCAACCGCAACATTCACCAGGATCCACGTCACAGTCGGCGGGTCCGCATCGCCTATCTCGAGCGACGGAACGTTCGTCGCGAGCGACACCAACCCCGACGCCAACTGCAGTGTCGGCAGCAGCTGCACCGTCGATTACGGCGACACCGTCGTCATCACGCAAACGCCGGCAACCGGCTACCGCTTCACCGGCTGGGCGGCCGGAGTCTGCACGGGAGGCACCACCGCCACCCAATGCACGGTCGCGAACGTGATCGGCAGCGAAACAGCGGTCGCCAACTACGTCGCCATCTACAAGGTCACATCGACCGTCGCGCCGGCGCCCGCCGACGGCTTGGTCGCGATCACGGATACGGACGGCGAGTGCACCGGCACGACCAGCTGTACCGGCGACGCCGGCGACAAGGTCACGCTCAAGGCAAGCCCGGTCGGCAGCGCGTACAACTTCGTCAGCTGGTCCGGCGTCACCTGCGCGGAAGGGCAGAGCACGACGACCTGCACAATCACGAGCCTCTCGGCGACCGAGAACGTGACCGCCACGTTCGTCCCGACGGAACTGGTGGAGACCGCCGGCGACGTCAACGGCCACGGCACGGCTTCAGTCACCGACGCCAATCCGGCGGTCAACTGCACGGACGTGCTCTACTGCTTCGCCGACCAGGGGGACAAGGTCACGCTGACGGCCTCTGCGAACAATTCAACGGCGTACCACTTCGTCTCCTGGAGCGGGCCGATCAACAACGTCTGCGGCAACAACAACGCGACCAACCCGTGCGTGATTCCCGCCGTCATGGCCTCGGAGACCGATATCCCGACCTTCGCGATCAATCAATACGAGGTCTCGAGCGCCACCACGGGCTCCGGCACCGTCACCGCCAGCGTCAGCGACCCGACCAACACCGAGTGCGGCCCGATGGGCGCGCCCACGAGTTGCCTCGCCAACTACGGCGACACCGTGACGCTGGTCGCCAGCCCAGCGACCGGCCAGCACCTGGCGGACTGGACCGGCGGCAGTTGCTCAGGCACCTCCCTCACCTGCTCCGTGACCGGCGTGGCGGCCGCCGAAACAGACACCGCCAACTTCGTTGCGAACACCTACACGCTCTTCGTCCAATCCGCCGGCAACGGTGTCGTGACGCTCGTCGACAACCCGGCGGGCTGCAACAGCACGACCGGCGACCAGGCGGGGTCCGAGGTCAGCTGTGTCGTCAGCTACGGGGATCCGGTCGAGCTCAGCGCCTTCGGGGATTCTCCCAACAACAACAACGGCTTCCACTTCCAGAACTGGGGCGGGACGAACCCATCGTGCACAGGGACCAACCACCTGTGCAACTTCAAGGCCATACAGGCCGAGACCGACACCGCGACCTTCGTTCCGCCGGCCGAGTTCACGATCAGCGCGACCGCCGGGCCAGAGGGCTCGGTCGCGCTCGCCGACACCAACGACACAATCCCGATCTGCCCCGCCGGTTCGACGAGCTGCGTCGTGAACTACCTCGATGACGTCACGATCACCGCCACCCCGGCGCCCGGTTTCACCGTCGCCGGCTGGTCAGGCGGGGGCTGCAGCGGGACCGCCACCACATGCGTGATCAACAACATTGCCGCTGACGCGGCGGTAAGCGTCACCTTCGCGCTGCCGGTGCCTGGGACCGGCAGCACAGCGGTGTTCGTGTCGCCACATGGGAGCGACGGCAACCCCGGCACCCAGGGCGCCCCGGTTGCCACGCTGCAACGCGGGCTCGCACTGATCGCGGCCTCGAATGGCGCTCTGAACCAGCTCCGAATCGCGCAGGGCAGCTACGGCGGCCCGGTCGATCTCAGCTCGAGCGACGATGGCATCGGCATCTACGGGGGCTTCGACCCCACCACCTGGACCGCCGCCTACAACCCGAAGACGCCGACGACGATCTCTGGCGCGCCGGAGGCCGTGCTGTCCAACGGCGCGAGCGGCGTCACGATCCAGCAGCTCAACCTCGCGGGCGAGGGTTCGTCCGCGCCGTCGTCGTCGTCCTACGGCATCGTGGCACTCGCGGCCTCGGGACTGACTCTCAATGACGTGGCCGTGAGCGCAGCCAACGGTTCGCCCGGTGCCGCCGGCGCGCCCGGCAGCTCGGGGTCCGCGGGCGATGCGGGCGGCACGGGCGGCGGCGGCCAGACGGCGGCTGCCGTCGTGGCGGCGTGCCTCGCCTCAGCCGCGCACTGCAGTCCGGTTGACGCCGCGGGAGGGCTGCCCGGGAAGGGCGCCAACGGCAACGACTACACCCTCCGCCACGCCGCCGGCTACGAACAGAATCCGCTGATGCTCGCCGCCGCCGACGCACTAGCGCTGCCTGGCGCCGGGCCTTCGGCCGGTGACGGCGGCTTCGGCGGCTTCGGCAGCACGGGGTCTCCGGTGAGTGCCCAGGGCTGCTCCGGCTCGGGCGCGGCCAAGGAATGCGGCCCGACAAAGCTCGTCTCCGGCAAGGCTCAGGTGCTCGGGCCCTACGCCGGCGCCCCGGGCTCCGCGACATTCGATGCTGCGGCACTCGACGGGGGCGCAGGCGGTACCGCCGGCAGCTCGAGCGCGACGACCGACGGTCACTCGGGGTCCAATGGCGTCTCCGGCACGGCCGGAGCCCACGGCACCAACGGCGCCCCGGGGACGAGCGGCTCGCCGTCCGGCCCGGCCTGGGTGCCCGGGAGCGGCAGCTCGGGCTCAGCGGGCGGCCCCGGTTCCGGTGGCGGCGGCGGCGGTGGCGGCGGCGGCGATGCCCAGCTCGAGCCGGGCGGCCTCGTCTACGGGTCAGGCAACGGTGGCGGTGGTGGCGGCGGCGGCGGCACGGGCGGCACGGGCGGCGGCGGCTGCGGTGGCGGCGGCGGCTCGTTCGGCCTGTATCTGAATGGCAGCTCGTCGGTGACGGCCCAGCTGGGCAGCACGATCGCGGCAGGCAACGGCGGCGCGGGCGGTAACGGCGGCACGGGCGGTAACGGCGGCGCGGGCGGTAGTGGCGGCGCGGGCGGCAGCAGCGGCGTGCCGCGGCTCGGCCAGGGCGGCAGCGGGGCACCGGGTGGCTCCGGCGGCGGCGGCGGCGCGGGCGGCGGCGGCGCCGGCGGACCCAGCTTTGCGTTCTACATTGCCGATCAGGGAGTCTCGAGCGTCGCAATGAACGACGCGACGTTCGCCAACGGCGTCGGCGGCGCCGGCGGCTCCTCCGGCGCACCCGGCAGCTCGTCCAACACGGCGCCGCCCGGTGGCAGCGGCGCCTGCAGCGGGTCGTGCCCGAGCCTCCCGATCATCCTGCCGGCCGTCGCGCTGCTGAGCGGGCATCAGATCACCGCCGTGCTGCGCTGCCACGCCAGCTGTCACGGCACGGCCGCGGTGCACCTCCTGCCCGCGAGCTCCAGCAAGCCTGCCGGTGCCCTGCTGAGCCAGCTCACCTTCACTCTCCACGGCAGCGCCGTGAGCACGGTGCACATGACACTGGCGCGCAGCGCGCTCGCGACGCTGGCCGCCAAGCAGAGCCTCACGGTCCAGCTGACGGTTATCGTGACCGTCGGACAGGGCCACCCGACCACGTTCGTCAGCGCGCTCGAGCTGAGCCGCACAATTCCCGCGCCGCAGCACAAGGCGGCCTCCGCGCAGGTGTCCGCCGCGCACCACAACTGAGTTCTCGCCCCGCCCGCCCGTGAACGCCTTGGCCGGCGGCCAAGTGCCCCTGGGCGTCAAAACGGTGCTCGCCGGCGTCCGATCGCGGGTGTGGGGCGTGGACGGCGTCCGCCGCGGCGTCGTGCACTACGGTTGACCGGCATGCGCGCGATCCAGATCGTCTCCCCCGGGCAAATCGAGCAGGTCGAGATTCCCGAGCCGCGGCCCTCGCACGATCAGCTGCTGGTGGCGGTACGCGCGTGCGGCGTGTGCCGGACCGACCTGCATCTGCTTGACGGCGAGGTGTCGATCCCGCACCCGCCGATCGTGCCGGGCCACCAGATAGTCGCCACCGTAGTGGCAGGGGGCCCCGAGCGGAGCGGGGGCGAGACGCTCGCGCCTGGCACGCGCGTCGGGATCCCGTGGCTCGGCTGGACGTGCGGCAAATGCCGCTACTGCCGCACGGGCAGGGAGAACCTCTGCGACCTGGCCCGCTTCACGGGCCGCGACATCGACGGCGGCTTCGCGGAGTTCGCGGTCGTCGACCGCCGCTTCTGCTTCCCCCTGCCCGACTCCTACAGCGACCTCGAGGTGGCTCCGCTTCTGTGCGCCGGGCTGATCGGCTATCGCGCGCTGCGGCTCGCGGGCGACGGTGAGCGGCTCGGGCTCTATGGCTTCGGCTCCTCCGCGCACATCGTGACCCAGGTTGCCCGCGCCCAGGGAAGGAGCGTGTTCGCGTTCACGCGGGCGGGCGACACGCGCACCCAGGACTTCGCCCGAGGACTCGGAGCGGAGTGGGCCGGCGGATCGCTCGAGCAGCCGCCGGTGGAACTCGACTGCGCGATCATCTTCGCCGCGGTCGGTGAGCTGATCCCGGCCGCGCTGTCTGCCGTTTGCAAGGGCGGAGTCGTCGTTTGCGCCGGGATTCACATGTCGCAGATACCGGCGTTCTCCTACGACCGCCTGTGGGGCGAACGGGTCGTTCGCTCGGTGGC
>JBEKSK010000181.1:0-5992 GCA_049517155.1 Solirubrobacteraceae bacterium | reverse complement strand
AGGCGCCGTGTGCGCCCTCGAGCGCTCCGAAGGGGGGCGGGCGTCTAGGTTCCCCGCCGCGCCGAGCGCTCAGAGGCGCTGTGTGCGTCGCCAGCGCTCAGAAGGCGGGCGTCTGTTCGCCGCGCCGGGCGCCCAGAAGGCGCTGTGTGCTCCGTCCCGCACTCAGGGCGGGGCTGCCGCGGCGCGACGCGCAGTTCAAGGAGCCCGCGGGCGCGCGAGCGCTCAGGCGGCCATCGTCATCGGCGCGACGCCGAGACGAGTGAGCTCGGCGCGCAGCGCGCGCCGGCCGCGGTGGTGCAGGCCGTTGACCGCGGACTCGCTGCGCCCGAGGCGCGCCGCGATCTCGGCCGGAGCCAGTCCGCCGACGTGACGCAGCACGATGATCTCGCGCTGGTCCTCCGGCAGCGTCTCGAGCGCGCTGCGAAGGTTGTCGCGGCGCTCGCGGGCGCCGCCCTCCTCGGCCGGCGCGAGGCGCTCGATCGGCTCGGCCACGGGCACCGCCCGGCGAGAGCGCAGCTGATCGATCGCGGCGTTGCGCGCGAGCCGCACCAGCCAGCTCAGAAACGGGGCGCCGCGATCCTCGTAGCGGCGCAGGCTGTCGGGGAGCTTCGCGAAGACCTGCTGGGTGACATCCTCGGCCTCGTGATGGTTGCGCACGATCGACATGACGTAGCTGTAGACGTTGTCGGCGTAGCGCACGTAGAGGTGGCGCAGCGCGTCGCGGTCGCCCTGCTTGGCACGCGCGACGGCGAGCCGGGTGGCGCGGGCCGCCTGCGGGCTCTCGGCGGCGGCATTGCGCAGGCGAAAGCTCGTCAGCGGGCCAGTCCCCTCGCCCGGCTCGTGGCTCGTTACGGCGGCAGCGCCGTGGGCCTGCGGGCGGGCGGTGGTCGAGGCGGCACTCATGGGTACAAGGGTCCACGGCCACAGCTCCCCTGTGAGGGGATCTTCGCCGCCCCCGCGGGGGGAGAAAACCACCCCGATCGTCGCCGGCCGCCGTCGCGCGATCTTCACCACTCCCGACCCGCACTTCCCCCCAGTCCTCGCGCTCACGGCTGACCTAGCATCCTTGGGTCACCGTGTCGCAAATACCGTCAACCATCGAATCCCCACACGCCGGGGCCCAAGCAGTCGTCCGCCTCGTGCTGGTCGACCGCGACGCGCTGGCCCGTCGCGCGATGCGTGAAGCGATCACCGCCGCCGGCGAGTTCGTGGTCAGCGCCGAGGCCGCCGGCGAGGATGACGCGATCGCCGCGGTACGCAGCGCGCGCCCCGATCTCGTGCTGATCGACATCGGCTACCCGCGCCTCGAAGGGATCGCGGTCGGCAAGGAGCTGCGCCGCCAGCTGCCGGCGATCCGCATGGTCTTCTGCTCGATCACCGACGATGAGGACACGGCCATACGCGCGCTGCGCGCCGGCGCCGTCGGCTACGTCCGCAAGGACCTCGACTACGGACCTCTTGCGCGCGCACTCCGCGGCGCGCTGGCGGGCGAGGCGGCGATCTCGCGCCAGCTCGGCACGCGCCTGATCGACGAGCTCTACCGCCAGGCCGAGCCGCACACGCGCCTTCGCCCGGCCGGGGGGGCGCTGACCGGGCGGGAGTGGGAGGTCCTGGATCTGCTGATCGACGGCGCCGGTACAGCCGAAATCGCCCAGCGGCTCGGTCTGGCGCTGGAAACGGTGCGAAGCCACGTCAAACACGTGCTCCGCAAGCTCGGAGTCGGGACGCGCGGAGAGGCCATTGATATCGCCCGGCGGCTGCGCTCCCGCAGCTTTTGAGACGGCGTGCGAAACGAGAGAAATCTTGCGGGCCTGGACGAATGTTCGACCCGTCCGCTACGAATACTTGGGGACGAAGTTCACTGGCTCGCTTGCCGATACCTCACCAGCGAGCCGGGGTCCGGCGTCCCGAAATAGACGTTATAGCTCACACCGCATTTGCCGCCCGCGACGAAGGGCAGACCGTGAAGCACATCACAGCAGAGGCCGCCGAAACCGAGCGCATCGGCGAGATCGCAGCGCAAGCGCTCGCTGATATTCACAGCGCGATATACGGGACGGCGCCGAAGGCGACACGGGCTTGGACCGACGGCGACGCAATCCTGGTCGTGATGCGCCTCGCCCCCGACGCGGTCGGTCAGCGAGCCGAACCGCCACTGGCCTCGATGCAGCGCATGGTCTCCGCCGCCGTGGAGCGCCGCACCGGCGAGACGCTAAGAGCCGCCTCCAACAGCGTCGACCCCGAGCGTGGGCTCGTGGTGATCGCGTTCGAGCGCGTCAGGGCTCCGCGCGAGGAGCACGACCCCGGGCGGCTCCCCGCCGGCCCCGTTCGCGGCGCTGGCTGAGTCCGCGCCCCTGGTGCCGCCGAGCGTCGAGGTGCTCGGCACCCCGCTCGCGCTCACCGACTACACGGCGGTGATCGAGTGGATCGACGCGACGGTGGCGTCGGGCTCCCGCGGTTCGCTCAGCGCCGCGGCGGTCCATCTTGTGATGCTCGCGCAGGAGGACCCGGAGGTTCGCGCCGCGGTGCTCGCCGCGTCGCTCGTGGTCCCCGACGGGCAACCGCTGGTTTGGGCCCTGCGAGCGCTCGGCCACCCCTCCGCCACGCGCGTCTACGGTCCCGACCTGATGGCGCGCTACTGCGAGCACGCCGCGCACACCGGCACAAAGGTCTACCTCTTTGGCGGCCGCAACGACGCCGCCCTGGTCGAGCTAACAGTCAGACTGCGCACGCGCTTCCCCGGCCTTGAGATCGTCGGCGCGCACGCGTCGCCGTTTCGCGAGCTGAGCGCGCAGGAGGACGAGCAGGACGCCGTGCGCATCGACGCCTCCGGCGCGCAGGTCGTCTTCGTCGGCACCGGCCAGCCGCGCCAGGAGCAGTGGATGGCCCGCATGCGCCCGCGCCTGGCGGCGCCGATGCTGATCGCTGTCGGCGCCGCCTTCGACTTCCACGCCGGCCTTGTCGCCCAGGCGCCACCGTGGATGGGCAACCACGGGCTCGAGTGGATCTACCGCCTCGCCCGCGAGCCACGCCGCCTGTGGCGGCGCTACGCCCGCTACAACCCGCGCTTCGTCGCCGGTTTCGCGCGCCAGTACGCGCGCCAGCGCGCCCGCCCACACTGAACCGTGCTGGCGGCGGGGCATACGATGTGCTGCGTGCGCCCGGCTTCGATCGTGGCAGTGACGCCGTGAAGGTCGGCATGCTCACGAGCTGGAACACGCAGTGCGGGATCGCCGAGTACTCGCGCGCGCTGGTGGAGGCGCTTGCGAGCCACGACGAGATCGAGCTGGTCGTGCTCGGCTCGCGCAACTACGACGAGCGCGCGCTCGCTCCCGACGAGGACTATGTCGTCGCCTGCTTCGACGTGGCGCACTGGAACCGCTACGGTCACGACGAGCTGGACGTCGAGCGCATCCTCGCACTGGGGCTCGACGTGCTGCACGTGCAGTTCCAGCTCGGGCTCTACAACCTGCCTCGCCTGCTCGAGCTGCTCGAGCGCTTCGAGGGCGCGAGCGTGATCACCTGGCACGACAACTGGGTGCCACGCGAGCTCGAGCTCCACCGCTTCGACGCGGCGATCACACACCGCCTCGGCGTCGGGCCGACCGACAACGTGATCAGCTTCGGCGTGCGCAACGTGCCCGCGATCGTGCGGACATTCGGACTCGGGCGCACGCGCGAGGAGATCATCGCGCCGATCTGCGAGCGAAACGGCTGGACCTTCGAGTCGGCCGCGAGCTCCGAGGCACCATACGGCGGACAGCGGTGGGTGCCCTGGCGGGAGCTTCACGACTGGCTGCGCGGCGCCGACGCGATCGTGCTCTGGTACGCCGAGAACGAGCTGGTCGGCTCCTCGCAGGCCGCGCACACCGCGCTCGCCACTCGCCGCCCGCTGGTCGTCACCGACACCACCTGGTTCGCCGACCTGCCGGCGCGACCCGGGCGCATCCACAAGATCGCCGACGACCCCGCCGCACTCGAGGCGACACTGCACGAGCTGCTCGATGACCCGCTGATCGCCGCGGCCGACTGGCAGCTCGTCGCCGCCCGCCACCTCGACTGCTACCAGCGCGCGATCTCAGACCCCGCCGCGGCACCAGGTGTGCGCCAGCCGAACGTCGCTTCGCCACCACCGCCACCGCTCTCGCCGTCTGAGCAGCCCGCGGCACAGACGCTCGCGGCATGGCTTGCGGGCGACGCCGGACACCTGCACCGAGCGTTCGACCTCACCGCGGTACCCGTCAGCTCGCGGCGCCGCCTGTCCGGCCGCGCCGTCGTCGCGCTGAAGCGCGCATTGCGGCGGCTGCTGTTCCCGCTGCTCGACGTGCAGAGCAGCGTCAACGCCGCGAACGCCCGCGTCGTGACCTTCCTGCTCGAGCAGGCGGAGGCACAGTCGCGCGCGATCGAGGCGCTCGGGAACCCCGTGGAGCGGGAAGCGGATCCCCCGGACGGCGTCGCCATCCCCTCCCAGGCGCTGATCCGTCGCACCGGCTGGACACCGGGCACCGACGTGGTGGGGCGCTACCTCACCGACGGGCGCTCGATGGCGGCGCTGCTCGAGTCGCTGCTCGAGCGCCTGCAGCCGTCCGCCGGGCGCCCCCGCGTGCTCGACTTCGGCTGCGGCGTGGGCAAGGTCTCGCGCCACCTGGCTTCGCTCGCCGAGCGCGCCGAGCTGTTCGGCTGCGACATCGACGGCGCGAGCATCGACTGGATGACCGAGCACCACACCTACGGATCGTTCGTACGCGTGGCGGAAACTCCCGGGTTGCCTTGGGACGACGGCTTCTTCGACCTGATCTACGCGGTTTCGGTCTTCACGCACCTGACCGACGGCTGGGCCGGCTGGCTGCTCGAGCTGCACCGGGTACTGGCGGCCGGCGGGCTGGCGGTCGTGACCGTGCTCGGCGAGGGGATGGTGGGGGTCGAACGCGGCGGCGAGTGGGACGCCGACGCGATCGGCATGAACGTGCTGCGCCACGGCCAGGACTGGGAGGGCGGCGGCCCGACCGTCTTCCACTCGCCGTGGTGGATCAGCGAGCATTGGGGGCGCGCCTTCGAGCTGGTCGAGATCCGCCAGGAACGCGGCGGCGACGGGCGCGCGGTGCGCGGCGTCCACGACATCGTGATCATGCGCCGCCGCGAGGTCGTCGTCAGCGTCGAGGAGCTCGAGCGGATCGACCCGGCCGAGCCGCGCGAGATGCGCGCGCTTGTCCACAACATCGCCCAGCTGCACGCCGATGACGCCCACCTGCGCCGGCTGCTCGCCGAGGCCACGGCGCGGGGCGACGCCGAGCACGATCACCGCGTCGCGCTATCGCGCCAGCTCGACGCGAGCAGCGCGGAGCTCGCGCAGCTGCGCGCCGCAGCCAATAGCCTGCAGACGTCATGACCGGTCAACGGACGCACCGCCAGCGTGACGACGGCGGGCGCAGGCACGAGGTGGTAATGCGATGAGCCCAACCGCGCTGATCACCGGAGTCACAGGCCAGGATGGCTCCTACCTGGCCGAGCTGCTGCTCGAGAAGGGCTACGACGTCCACGGCATGGTCCGGCGCTCATCGACCGAGCGCTTTGACCGCATCGAGCATCTGCGCGATCGCATCACGCTGCACCAGGGCGACCTGCTCGACCAGCGCTCGCTCGTCGACACCCTGCGCGCGAGTGCGCCCGACGAGATCTACAACCTCGCGGCGATGTCATTCGTCGCGGTCTCCTGGGTTCAGCCGACGCTGACGGCCGAGTTCAGTGGCGTTGGCGTCACCCGCATCCTCGAAGCGGTCCGCGAGGTCTGTCCGCACGCGCGCTTCTACCAGGCGTCATCGAGTGAGATGTTCGGCAAGGTGCGCGAGATCCCCCAGACGGAGCTGACGCCGTTCTACCCGCGCTCGCCCTACGGCGTGGCGAAGGCCTACGGCCACTTCATCACGGTCAACTACCGCGAGAGCTACGACCTGCACGCGACCAGCGGCATCCTCTTCAACCACGAGTCCCC
>JBEKSK010000180.1:0-5995 GCA_049517155.1 Solirubrobacteraceae bacterium | reverse complement strand
CGGATCTCATCGCCGAAGATCGCGAACGGGCGCAGGTCGACGTGGCGGGACGCGAGCGTCCCGTCGGCCGCCACGGTCGGGACGGTCGAGAGCTGAACCACCTCCTGGGCGATCCACTGGGTGGGGTCGCGGCGCACCGTTTCGGCAAGCTCGACGAGCCGGCGCTCGTCGGCTGCGGGGCCGATCACGACGCCCTTGCCGCCGGACTCGCCGGTCGGCTTGAGGACCAGCTCGCCGATCCGCTCGAGCGCCACCTCCAGCTGCTCGGGATCGTCGAGCAGGTAGGTGGTGACGTTCTCGAGCAGCGGCTCCTCGCCGAGGTAGAAACGGATCATCGCCGGCACGTAGCAGTAGATCGCCTTGTCGTCGGCGACGCCCGTGCCGATCGCGTTGGCGATCGCGACCGTGCCGGCGCGGTAGGCGCGGATCAGGCCCGGGACGCCGAGCAGCGAGTCGGGGCGGAACTCGAGCGGATCGATGAAGGCGTCGTCGAGGCGGCGGTAGATCGCGCTGACACGCGCCAGGCCGCTCGTCGTGCGCATGTAGCAGACGTCGTCACGCACGACGAGGTCGGAGGCCTCGACCAGCTCGACGCCCATCTGGCGGGCGAGGAAGGTGTGCTCGAAGTAGGCGCTGTTGGCGGGCCCGGGCGTCCAGACGACGATCCGCGCGTCGCCGTCGGCGACCGGCGCGACCGAGCGCAGCGCGGCGTGCAGGAGCGCCGGGTACTGGTCGATCGGGCGAACCCGGAAGTGCGCGAACAGCGACGGGATCAGGCGCGTCATCGCGAGGCGGTTCTCGAGCATGTAGGAGATCCCGGACGGCGTGCGCACGTTGTCCTCGAGCACCTTCCAGGCGCCGTGGGCGTCGCGCACCAAATCGCAGCCGGCGATGTGGGTGTAGACGCCGCGCGGCGGGCGGATGCCGTGGGCGGCGCGCGCGAAGTGCGAGCGGCTCGCGATCAGTTTCCACGGGACGATCCCGGCCTTGACGATCTCGCGCTCGTGGTAGACGTCGTCGACGAACTGGTTGAGCGCGCGGATGCGCTGCGCGAGTCCGCGCTTGATCGTGCGCCACTCCCCCGCCGGGATGATCCGCGGGATCAGGTCGAGCGGGAACGGCCGGTCGGCGACGGCGCCCTCGGGGCTGGTCAGATCGAAGGTGATCCCCTGGCGCATGAAGATCGCGTCGCGCAGCGCGCCGGCGGCGACGAGACTCTCCGCGCCGAGGCGCTCAAGCTCGGCGACGAGCGGCTCCGCATACTCGCGCGGCACGCCGTCGGCGGCGAACACCTCATCGAAGCAGGTGGCGGACCAGGTTGCGCTCATCGCCACATTCTCCGCGAAGCCGCCGCGGCCGTGTCGAGCCACCGTGGACAAGATGCGGGCCGCCCGGTTGTCCGCCAGGGCCAGCGGACGGCCCGCGAGCGCAACTCAGCCGAGCAGTTCGTAGGCGGGGAGGGTGAGGAACTCGACGAACTCATCGCCCGTGGCGACCTGGTCGAAGAGCTCGCGGGCGGCCTGGTAGCCGGCGGCGTCGGCGTCGGGGGCGGCGAGCAGCTTGGCGAGCTCCTCGTCGGTGACCTGGCGGACCTGCTCCGGGCTGAAGCGGCCGTCGCGCAGCCATTGCCAGACCTGCGCGCGGGAGATCTCCGAGGTCGCGGCGTCCTCCATCAGGTTGAAGATCGCCACCGCGCCGCTGCCGTTCAGCCACGCCGCGAGGTACTGGATGCCGACCGAGACGTTGTTGCGCAAGCCGTCGAGGGTCACCTCGCCGGGGGTCGCCGAGACGTTCAGCAGCGCCGCGGCGTCGGGCACGACGTCCTCGCGCAGCACCTCGAGCTGGTTGGGGCGATCGCCGAGCACACGGTCGAAGACCTCGAGCGCAACCGGGACGAGGTCGGGGTGAGCGACCCAGGTGCCGTCATAGCCCTGCGAGGCCTCGCGCTCCTTGTCCTCGCGCACCTTCGCCAAAGCGACGGCGTTGACCTCCGCGTCGCGGCGCGAGGGGATGAAGGCCGCCATGCCGCCGATCGCGTGGGCGCCGCGGCGGTGGCACGTCGCGACCAGAAGCTCGGCGTAGGCGCGCATGAATGGCACGCCCATGCCGACCGACGCGCGGTCGGGCAGCACGAACTCGGGGCGATGCCCGAGCTTCTTGATCACGCTGAACAGGTAGTCCCAGCGCCCCGCGTTCAGCCCGGTCGCGTGCGGCCCGAGCTCGTACAGGATCTCGTCCATCTCGAAGGCGGCGAGGATCGTCTCGATCAGAACCGTCACGCGGATCGTGCCGACCGGGATCCCGAGCAGCTCCTGCGCGCGTTCGAACACGCGGTTCCAAAGGCGCGCCTCCAGATGCGACTCGAGCTTCGGCAGATAGAAATACGGGCCGGTTCCGGCCGCGGCCAGGGCCTCGTGGTTGCGCAGCAGGTACAGGCCGAAATCAAACAGCGACGCCGGGATCGCCACGCCGTCGACCTCGAAATGGCGCTCCAGCAGATGCCAGCCGCGCGGGCGCACCAGGAGCGTCGCGACCGACTCGTTCAGCGCGTAGCTCTTCTCGCCCGTGTCGAGCGTGATCGTTCGCGCGATCGCGTCAGTCAGGTTGCGCTGCCCGTCGAGCATGTTCGCCCAGGTCGGCGAGTTGGAGTCCTCGAAGTCCGCCATGAACACCCGCGCACCCGAGTTCAACGCGTTGATCACCATCTTGCGCTCCGTCGGCCCGGTGATCTCGACGCGGCGATCGGCAAGATCTGCCGGCGCCGGCGGCACCCGCCAGTCGCCGTCGCGGACCGAGGCCGTGCCGGCAAGAAAGCCCGGCAGCTCGCCCAGACGCAGCGCTTCCGCACGCGCGTGACGGGCCTCCAGGAGCTCCTCGCGCTCGGCGCCGAACTCGCGCGCCAGCACACCCAGGAACTCGACCGCCGCCGCCGTCAACACATCGTCGGTCTTCACTGGCGTGCCTCCTTCAGCAGTTGGTGGGAATCGACGCCGCGGATCGAGGCATCGAGCAGCTCGATGGGATGAAAGGCGGGCAGCGGCCGCCCGGCGCGCCGCAGCGCGGCGCTGACCTGCACCAGGCAGCCGGGGTTGGCGCTGGCGTAGGCGTCGGCGCCGGTGGCGAGCACGTGAGCTGCCTTGCGGTCACCGAGCTCCAGGGCGGCCGCCGGCTGCACGATGTTGTAGATGCCGGCGCTGCCGCAGCAGATGTCGGGCTCGGCCGGCTCGAGCAGCGCCAGGCCCGGAATCGAGCGAAGCATCGCGCGCGGCTGCGAAACGATCCCCTGGGCGTGGCGCAGGTGGCAGGAGTCCTGGAAGGCGACGGAGATCTCCAGCGGGTGGCGCAGAGCGCGTGGCTCGACGAGCAGTTCGCTGACGTCAACGGCGTTCTCGATGCCGTGGTCCTTCAGATGCGAGCCGCAGCCCGCGGCGTTGCTGACGATGTGGTCGTAGCCGCGCAGGTCGCGGGCGAGCCGCCGCACGCGCTCGAGTCCCTGCGCCAGACGCCCGGCGTGGGCGTGAAGCGCGCCGCAGCATCCCTGGCCGCGCGGAACGTGCACGTCGTAGCCCTCTGCGGCGAGCACGCGCGCGGTCGCGGCATTGACGTCGCCGAACACGACGCTCTGCACGCAGCCGGCCAGGAGCGCAACGCGCGCCCCGGCGCCCGGCTGGTGCACCGGCGGCCAGGCCGGCGACGACCACGGCGGCGCGAGCGCCTTGAGCGCCCCAAACGGCGGCGGCGCCGGCAGCGCGCGCAGAGCGAGCGCCGCTCGCAGCCGCCGGCGGTGGGGCAGCACGGCGAACATCGCACCGCGCAGCAGCCGCTGCGACAGCGGCCGGCGATGATCCGCCTCCACCTGCACTCGCGTGAGCTCGATCAGACGGTCGTACTGGACTCCGGACGGGCAGGCCGTGACACACGCCATGCAGCCCAGGCAGCGGTCGAAGTGCTCGGCGACGTCATCGGTCAGCTCGATGCTGCCGTCTTCGAGCGCCGCCATCAGGTGGATCCGCCCGCGCGGGGAGTCCATCTCCTCATGCCAGAGCGCGTAGGTCGGGCAGGTCGGCAGGCAGAAGCCGCAGTGAACGCAGTCGGCGATCAGCTCCGCGTCCACAGCGCCTCCTCGACCCGCGTCGCAAGCGGGCTCCACGGCGCGTCCGCAGCGCTCGCCGCGACGGCGGTGTAGGCGACGCGCGGGCCGGGGCGAACGAGCGGCGCCGGCACGCCCGGATCGTCGTCGCCGTCCCAGCGCCGGCGGCCCGGCAGGCTCGCCTGCAGCGCGCGGATCTCATCCCAGCAGTCGGCCTCCTCGCCCCCGAACTCGCGCAACTGCGCGTCAACCGCCGCCGGCGAGCCCTCGAACAGCACGTGCAGCCGCTCGCCAACCAGATCGACGGCGCTCGGCACGAGCTGCGAGCGCTGCAGCGCCGGCCAGCCGGCGCGCGGCGCGACGGCGCTGCGCGCGGCGCGCGGCAGTGGGTGCAGCCGCAGCGCGAGCCGCTCGACCGACCCGAGCCGCCCGCGCGAGCCGCAGAACAGCTTGCCGAGGTCGTAGCCGGCGACGTTCTTGACGACCTTGCCACCGGCGTTGGCGCGCAGCCCGTCGCGCAGCACGACCGTCACGCCGAGCAGCAGGTCGCGCATCGTGCCGTAACGATGGCGCAGCGGTCCGGAGAGGTCCTCGAGCAGGCAGTCCCCGAGCGTCGGGTCTCCGGGCGGATCCAGCGACAGCCGCTGCTCGCGCTGCGCGAGCACCTGCGCAAGCGCCCCGATCCGCGCGCCCGCCGCAACGACGACCGTCAGATCACCCGGCTCGTACTCGACGATCCCGGCGCTCTCAGGGTCCATCCCGGAACCCTCAGAAGCGCTCAACGAGACCCGCCAGCTCCAGGGGGTGGGCACGGTAGGGGCCGGGGACCTCGCCGCACAGCCGCGGCGTCGGCAGCACCTTGCCCGGGTTGCACAGGCCGCGCGGATCGAAGGCGCCGCGCAGGCGCGCCATCGCCTCGAGGTCGCCGGGGCCGAACATCAGCGGCATCGAGCAGGCCTTGTCGGTGCCGACCCCGTGCTCGCCGGTGATCGAGCCGCCGGCCTCGATGCACGAAACGAGGATCGCGTCCGCCAGCTCCTTCGCGCGCGCCGCCTCACCGGGCACGCGCGCGTCATACAGCACCAGCGGATGCAGATTGCCGTCGCCGGCGTGGAACACGTTGCCGACCCGCAGGCCGGCGTCGGCGGAGAGCTCGCTGATGCGCCGCAGCACCCACGGCAGGCGGGTCCGCGGAACGACGCCGTCCTGGACGTAGTAGTTGGGGCTGATCCGCCCCATCGCGGCGAACGCCACCTTGCGCCCGCGCCAGATCCGCGCGCGCTCGGCGTCGTCGGCCGCGATCCGCCACTCGCGGGCGTGGCGTTCCGCGCAGAGGCGCTGCACGACCTCGAGGTCGTGCTCGACCTGATCCGGCCAGCCGTCCAGCTCGACGATCAGGATCGCGTCGCAACCCGGCGGGTACTGCGGTCCGAGCGCCGCCACGGCGGCCTCGATCGCGACGGCGTCCATCATCTCGATCGCCGCCGGCGTGATGCCCGAGGCGATGATCGCCGAAACCGCCTCGGCCGCATCGTCGGTGTGGGCGAAGCCGGCGAGCAGCGTGCGAACCGCCGCGGGGGCTCGCAGGATCCGCAGCGTCAGCTCCGTCGCGATCCCGAGCGTGCCCTCCGAGCCGATGAAGGCGCCGAGCAGATCGGGGCCCTCGTCCCAGATCGAGCAATCGACGATCTCGCCGTCCGCCAGCACGATCCGCGCGGCGAGCACGTGGTTGACGGTGAAGCCGTATTTCAGGCAGTGCGCGCCGCCCGAGTTCTCCGCCACGTTGCCGCCGATCGTGCAGACCTGTTGCGAGGAGGGATCCGGTGCGTAGTAGAAGCCGTGCGCGGCGACCGCCGCGCTGACCTCGAGATTGGTGACCCCGGGCTGCACGACGATCTCGCCGCG
>JBEKSK010000179.1:0-5997 GCA_049517155.1 Solirubrobacteraceae bacterium | reverse complement strand
CCACGGACATCTATGCTGCTTCCGGCGCCGCGGCCGTAGCCGTACAGGACGGCACGATCGTCGCGATCGGGCGCAACCGCGAGCTTGGGCGCTACGTCGTTCTGCGCAGCGCTTTCGGCGACCGCTTCACCTACGGAAACCTCGCCTCGGTTTCGGCGTGGTACCCGGCTCCCAAGCCGCCGCGGCGCAACGCGGCACTGCTCTCGACGTCGACTCCCGCCGCGCTGGCGCCCGGTCCACGGCCGACTGCACCCGCGACCGCCGGCTCTCAGTCCTCCTCCGCCACGCCGTCGGGGGTCCTGTTCCGGCGCGAGCGCGCGGCCGCGGCGTCGGCGCGATCCACGCCCACCGTCGCAACCATAAACCTCCGGTCGAGGCCCACTGTTGCGACGCTCTTCACCCCGCTCGCCGTGCTCGAGCGCGCTGTCCGCCGCGCAACGCTACAGCCCCCACGCCGCAGCCTGCTCGCGCGCTACTTCACCGGTGCCTTCGGCCTGCGCGCCAGCCAGCTCGAGCTGAAGCGGCTGCGGGTGGGGTCGCACGTGCTGGCCGGAACGATCCTCGGACGGCTCGCGCACGCCGCCGGCACGCACCGCCCACACCTGATTTTCAAGCTGCGCCCGGCCGGCATCGCGGAGGCGGCGATAAACCCGCGGCCGTTCCTGGACGCCTGGTCGCAACTCGAGACGCTCGAGCTTCGCCGCGACAGTTTCGACACCCCCTTCTACGGTCCCAACCTGCATGCCACGAGCGTCGGCACGGTGCTGCTGGCAAGCCAGCTGGACATCGAGCGGATCGTGCTGGCAGACACGCGCGTCACGCTTCCGGCCTGCGAGCGCGCCGCGATCGCCGCAGGGAACGTCGACCGGCGCGTACTGGCATCGCTCGAGGTCCTCGTGCTCCACGGGATCGACCCGACGGTCAGCGGCGCCTGGTGTGCAACCGGGTCGCACAGGCAGACGAGCGCGGCGATCCTGAAGACCCCGAACGCGATCGCGCTCAGCGCGCTCGACGGAAAATCGGCCGCCGCTGCCGCGAGCTTTGCCGCCAAAGCGCTCGCCGGGCTCCGAGGCAGCGCGCGCCCGACGCTCCGCGAGCAGACGGTAGCGGGCCAGCTGGTGATCTCGTTCGCGCCCGCCGGGACGCCCGAGGCGCTCGCCGCCGCGGCCTCCTACACGGCCGGCTTCGCCCTCTCCTCGACGCGCTGGTCGCAGCTCGACTCCCGCTTGGAGCAGATTCCCGAACCGCGCGTACCCACGGCCACCTCAGCGGCCGCCCTGCCCGTCGCCTCACGCCACGCGGCACGCTCCGCCAACCGTCACTGACCGGTAGGCGCGCCCGCCAGGCGCAGCGGGCGATGAGCGCTCAGCGCCGCCGCAAGCCGATGCCCTCAAGGATGTGGGCCACCGTTTCGCACGCGTCGACGGCCGCCTCGAGGGACTCGAAGATGTCTCGCCAGCGAATCACGACCATCGGGTCGGTTCCGCCCGCGAACAGCGATGCCACGGCGTCACGGCGCAGACGGTCACCCTCGTTTTCGAGCCGGTGGATCTCCACCAGATGCGGGGCCAGCCCATCACCGTTGCGAAGACAGCCGAGTGCCTGGGCCACCTGCTCGCACGCTCCGACCAGCACGTCCGCCAGTTCCACCGCCTGCTCCATCGTCGCCTCCACCGCATAGAGGCCGAGTGTGTCGGCGACCTGCTCCGCGTGATCGACGATGTCGTCAAGTGCCGTGGCCAGCCGGTGACCGTCGGCGGCGTCGAACGGCAGCTGCGAGCGCCGCGCGTCGGCGAGCCGGTGGATCACATCGTGGGTGATGCGGTCGCCCTCGTGCTCGCATTGACGCACGTCGCGCGCGAGCGCATCTCGCTCGGGGTAGTCGGAGATCAACTCCCGCAGCAGCAGCGCCGTCGCGACCACGTTGCGTCCAGACTCTTCGATGAGCTCCAGCAGGCCTTCGTCCACCGTGCGCCGTAGCAACGCCATGATCAGCGAACACTACGCATGGCGCCGGAGCGTCGCGGTTCCTTCACGACCTTTTCACCGCTTCATCACAGCATCTTCACCCGTCTTGCGCAACTGCGCGCGAGCCTGCTTCATCGATGGACGAACGAGGCGATCACGCCGGGATGATCCGCATCGACGATATCGAGATCAGGCCCGGTGAGGGCCTGGTGCGCGCGGGCGGGCAGGTGCTCACGCTGTCCGTCCGAGAGCTTCAGCTGCTGATCGCGATGGTCGAGCACGCCGGGGGGATCGTCGGCCGCGAGGAGCTCTGCCACATCGTGTGGGGGCGCGAGCTTCGCATGGGAGACCGCTCAGTCGACGTCTACGTGAGCAAGTTGCGCGCGAAGCTCGAGCAGGCAGTGCCCGGCCGCACCTATATCCACACCCATCCGAGCTTCGGCTACCGCTTCCAGCCACAACCGAAGCCGACGGGCGATGCCGGCGGCGCCGCCGCTCGCTCCCCCGGGATCGCAGAAACCTGGCCGCTCGCCGACGCACGCCGCGCCGAATAATGCGATAACCCGGGTCGGCTCGATCCGGGTAACACGTGGAGGCAACTAGATGGCGTTCAAAACTCCAATCGGCAAAGCAGGCGGCCGGACACGCTTCGAAGAGGAGTTGCGCGAGCTGGAGGCGCACGCGCTCGGAGGCATCGACATCGTGCTCGATCAACTCGACCGCACGCTCGAGGCGCTGGCGCATCAGGACGTGGAGCTCGCCTCCTTCGTCATCGCCGACGACGACCGGGTCGACGGGCGCTACCTCGAGGTCCATCAGGGGATCTTGTCGCTGCTTGCGCGCCAGGCCCCGGTCGCCGGCGACCTGCGGCTCGTGGCGGCGCTACTGCACGTGATCATGCGGGTCGAGCGGATGGGCGACCAGTGCGTGAACATCTGCAAGCAGCTGCCGCTGTCGGGCCACGAGCCGCCGACCCGGCCCGAGATCCTGGCGCTGCTGCTGCGGATGGGCGAAATCGCCCGATCCGAGGTCTCGCAGGCGAAGCGCTCGTTCGCGGACCGCGATGTCGCGCTGGCCGCGGACCTGGTGCGCCAGGACCGCGAGGTCAATCAGATCCAGCGCGAGATCTTCCGGCGCTCGATCGAGACCGGCGAGGACATCGACACGCGCGAGTGGGCCATGCACATGACGCTCGTCGCACGCTGCCTGGAGCGAATCGGCGACAACGCCGTCGATATCGGCGAGCAGACGACCTTTGTGGTGACCGGGCTCTTCCGCGAGTTTCCTGCTGATGCGCAGCTCGGCGCGTCCTAGCTTGCGGCCAGATCTGTGAACATCTCGTGACCACCGCCACGGCGCCGCCGCCCGCGGCATAGACTTTGTGGAGATGGTTCGCGTTTCCGCGGCGGAGGAGATCGTGCCGGCCGACCCGACAGGGCATGCCGGCGCCTCGTTGAGCATGCGCATCGCCGTGCTCGACCGCGACTCCGGGTTCCTGGCCGTGCTCGGGAAGCGCCTCGAGCGAGCCGGCTGGGAATATCGCGTGCTGGCGTCCTCGGTCGCCCCGGAGACGATCGTGCCGATGCGCCTGGGCGCGATCGTGGTCGACCTGGCGGTGATCGGGCCGACATGCTGGGAATGGCTCGAGCGGCTCTGCGCAGCGCTGCCGGAGCTCGGCGTCGTGGTCTGCACGGGCAGCTCGACCGTCGCCCAGCGCGTGCGGGGACTGCGGCTCGGGGCTGATGACTGGCTGACCAAGCCCTGTCACCCCGAGGAGCTCATCGCGCGCGTGGAGTCGGTCGTCCGCCGCCGCCGCCGGCTCGAGGGCTCGACCGCCGTCGAGCCGGTGCTCGCCGGCGAGGTGGAGATCCAGCGCGACCAGTTCCAGGCTTTCGTCGACGGCGTGAGCATCGACCTGACGCGACGCGAGTTCGAACTGATCGAGCTGCTCGCCGCCTCCGGCGGCCGCGTGCTCGAACGCGAGTTCATCTATCAGCGCTTGTGGGGCTATGCAATGGTCAGAGGCGACCGCTCGGTTGACGTGTTCGTGCGCAAGCTGAGACAGAAGCTCGAGCGCGTGTCGCCGCAGTGGCGCTACATCCACACCCATTTCGGGATCGGCTACCGCTTCGCGGCCGAACCCGTGGGACACCCAGGCTCCGCCCTGCCCGCCGCCCCGCTCGCGCCAGAGCTGCTCGTTTCAGAGCCCAGCCACGAGCTCGATCTCGCGCGGGCGTAGGAGCGCGATCAGCCGACCGCCGCGAATCGCCGCGATCCCCCCTTTCTTCATCTCGATTCGCGACGAGGTCAGGGACGCGACGAGCGCGGAAAGGTCGGGCTCATGCCCGACGAGCAGCAGCGAGCCGTCCGCCCCCGTCGCGGCCAGCAGCTCCGCGGCGTCGCGTTCGCCGAAGCCGCCCGAAAGCGGCTCGTGCACGACGGGCGTCCCCCCCAGCTCGTCGCAGAGCAGCCGTGCGGTGTCGAGCGCGCGCACGCGCGGGCTGGTGAAGACATGCTCGAAGCGCACACCCAGACGGGCGAACGCGCGACCGGCGGCACGCGACTGATGCTCGCCGCGGGCCGTCAGATGGCGCTCGAAGTCCGAAACGGCGCCGTGCGGCTCGGCATCGCCGTGCCGGAGCAGCCAGAGGGTCCCTGCCACAGCTGCGAGCCTATAGCCTGAGCTGATGATCTGCGGCTGCATCGACATCGGCTCCAACACCACACGGCTGCTGGTGGCCGAGCCCGCTGACGGGCGGCTGCGCGAGTTGATGCGCCAGCGCGCGTTCACCCGCATCGCCAAGGGCCTGCGCCGCGATGACACGATCGCGCCAAAGAAGATCGCAGAGGTCGTCGAGGTGGTGGCGACCCAGGTGCGCCTCGCTCGCGAGCTCGGTACCGAAACGATCCGCGCCGTGGCCACCGCCGCGATCCGCGAAGCATCAAACCAGCTGGAGTTCACCCGCGCGATCGCCGAGCACGCCGGCGTCGAGGTCGAGGTGCTCAGCGATGAGGAAGAGGCGCGGCTGGCCTTCGTTGGAGCCACAAGCGCCCTGGACCATCCCCCTGATGGCGATATCGCGGTGATCGACGTGGGCGGCTCCTCGTCGGAGATCGCAATCGGGACGATCTCCGACGGCGTGCGCGCGTCGAGCTCGTTCCGGATCGGCTCTGGCTTCCTCGCCGACGCCTACCTCCACGGCGACCCGCCCACGATCGAGCAGCTCGCGCAGGTGCGCGCTCATGTCGGTGGCGTTTTCGAGGGATTCGCATTGCCGACACCGGAACTCGCGGTTGCGGTGGGCGGCTCCTCGACCTCGCTGCGCCGGCTCGTCGGCGGCGTGCTCGACCATGAGACGCTCGAGCGGGGGCTGCGGATTCTCGCGACGACGCCCAGCGACGAGGTCGCGAGAGCGTTCGAAATGGAGCCCGAGCGAGTGCGGCTGCTGCCCGGCGGCATGCTCGTGCTCGAGGAGATCTCCGACCGGCTCGAGCGTCCGCTGCTCGTCGGTCGTGGCGGCCTTCGCGAAGGTGTGATCCTGGAGATGCTGATCGCCGCCGGATGGACGCCATGAAGCTCTCAGCGCAGCAGTCCTACGTCGAGGCTGCGGCCGCGGTCATCTCAGCGCGCTCCGAGGCGGTCTTTGCCTGCCGGACCAGGGACGTGCTCGATCTCGGCGAGATCGAGGGCGTGCATGCGATGCGCGTGGCGACGCGGCGGTTGCGCGCCGCGCTCGAGGTGTTCGGTCCGTGCCTGGCCGGCAAGCACCGCGGACGCGCACTGGCGGAGGTCAAGACCCTCGCCGCAGCGCTGGGTGAACGACGCGACCGCGACGTGCAGCTCGAGCTGCTGACACGGCTTGGCGAGGAATGTGACGGCAGCGAGCGCCGGGCCGTTGCCGTGCTCGCGCGCGAGCTGCGCAGCGAACAGGACGAGGCCAACCGCGATCTGGCCAAAGCGCTCGTGCGCGCCAAGCGGACGGGGCTGCGCCGCCGGCTCGCAAGGCTCGCGAAATGAAGGCCCATCGC
>JBEKSK010000178.1:0-6007 GCA_049517155.1 Solirubrobacteraceae bacterium | reverse complement strand
CTGAACTGAGCCGTCTCGATCTCGCTCGGCCGCCCGCCGCCACGCTGCACGCGGTCCCATTCCGCGGTCTCGTGCGCGGCGGCGGCGCCGTCGTGGTAGATCGCAGTCAACTCGTGGGCGAGCGCGCGCTTGGCCGCCAACGGGTCGGCGCCCGCGGCGAGCGGCCGCCCCAGCAGCAGCAGGTACCACTGCTCAAGCGCGCTGTCGGGGATCGACATCGTGCGCCCGTAGATCTCCGCCGGCGCGTCGGTCACGCCAATCTGGTTGCCCTGCGACTTCGACATCTTCTCCTTGCCGTCGAGGCCCACCAGCAGCGGCATCGTCAAAACGGCCTGCTCGGCCTGGCCGTATGCCCGCTGGATGTCGCGGCCGAGAAGCAGGTTGAAGGTCTGATCGGTTCCGCCCAATTCGACGTCCGCGCGCACCGCAACCGAGTCGTAGCCCTGCATCAACGGGTACAGCAGCTCCAGCATCGAAACCGGCTCACCCCGCGCGCGCCGCTTGGCGAAGTCGTCGCGCTCCAGCAGCTGGCCGACGGTGGTCGTGCGCACGAGCGCCAGCAGTTCATCCATCTTCATGTCCAGCCATTCGCTGTTGCGGCGCAGCTCGAGGCGCGCGGGATCGGGGTCGAGCACCCGGAACGCCTGCTCCTGGTAGGTGCGGGCGTTGGCCTCGATCTGCTCGACCGTCAGCATCGGCCGCACCTGCGAGCGGCCGCTCGGATCACCGATCCGCGCTGTGAAGTCGCCGATGATCAGCACCACCAGGTGTCCGGCGTCCTGGAAGTCGCGCAGCTTGCGCAGCACGACCGTGTGCCCGAGGTGGATGTCCGGCGCCGTCGGATCGATGCCGAGCTTGACGCGCAGCGGGCGGCCAAGCGCCAGCTTGCGCTCCAGCTCGCCGGCCGGCAGCACCTCGGAGGCGCCGCGCGCGAGCGCCTCGGCGCCGGATCCCGTCATCGGTGCAATGCTAGACTGCGCGGGGTTCCTGGGGCGGGTTGCCGCCACGCCCCGCCTCCGAGACGCGTGAACTGCCGCTCTCCGGGGACAGTGGAGAGCGTGCCTCGCGGCACCCGCAGATGACCGAGGACGACCGAACCGGATACTCCAGCGCTGCGACGTCTGAGCGCGTCGCCTCGGTGCTCTCACCGATCACGCCGCCCGGGCGGCGACGGCGCGGCCTGTTCGGCGCTCGCAAGCGCAACCGGCGGATCCGCTGGCTGCGCCTGCTCGCGATCCTCGTGCCGCTCGCCTTCCTCGCCCTGATCTCATTCGTATTCGGCGTGGTGCTGGCTTTCGAGCCGCAACTGGGGCCGCTGACGAAGCAGCTGAGGGCCACCTACAGCACCGGGCGCAACTCGGAGATCCTCGCGGCCGGTCCGAACTATCACCAGATCGGGATCCTGACCGACCACAACCAGTTCTTCCTGACAGCGAACGTGATCCCGCTCGTGATGGACAACGCGATCGTTGCAATCGAGGACAAACGCTTCTGGACAGAATCTGGCGTGGACATCCGCGGCATCGCGCGAGCGTTCCTGGCTGACGTCTTTCACACCGGCAGCGGCACCCAGGGCGCCTCGACGATCACCGAGCAGTTCATCAAGAACGCGCTGACCGAGGAGGGCCACCGCACGATTTTCGAGAAGGTCAAGGAGGCCGCGCTCGCGTTCCAGCTCAGCCATCTGTGGCCAAAGAAGAAGATCCTGGCGGAGTACCTGAACACCGCCTACTTCGGCAATGGCGCCCACGGGATCGAAGCGGCAGCGCGCGCGTATTTCGGCAACGACCCCGATTCGAACCTCAACGGCTGCGGCCAGTTCCCGAACCTGAAGGATCCGGCGAGCCTTTGCGTGACCTACCTCAACGCCGACGAGGCAGCCCTGCTCGCGGGCCTCGTCAACGCGCCCACAACGCTGGGCCAGGACCTCTTTGACAACGTCAACCCGGTCTACGCTCGCCGCAATCTCGTGCTGCAGCAGATGACCGAGCAGGGCTACCTCACGCAGTCGGAGTACCAGCAGGCGCTCCAGGTTTCGCTGCCACCCGCCGCCGACATCCAGTCGCCCTCCGCCGAGGACGTCGATCCGAGCGCCGGCTACTTCGTCCAGTGGATCGAGAACCAGCTGACGCTGAACAAGGGCCAACCGCTGTACCGCGGGCAGAGCGTGTTCTCCGCCGGCTACACGATCCACACCACACTCGACTACGACCTGCAGCAGGAGGCGCAGAACGTCGTCGACCACGTGCTGCCGGCGGGGCAGGGCGGACCGGCGGCTGCCGTCGTCGCGATCGACAACGCGACCGGCGAGGTCAAGGCGATGGTCGGAGGCTACAACTTCACCGACAACGCCTTCAACCTCGCGACCCAGGCCGAGCGTCAGCCCGGCTCGGCGTTCAAGGTCTTTGACCTCGCCGTCGCGCTCGAGGACGGCAAGAACGCGAACTCGGAGTTCTACTCGGGGCCCTGGGTCTATAAAGCCCAGGCCGTGCCGTTCGGCGACTTCTCCATCCACAACGACGAGGGCGGCTACGAGTACTCGAACATCCCGCTGTATGAGGCGCTCGAGTTGTCCGACAACACCGTCTTCTCGCGCCTTGGGCTGCTGGTCGACGGTGAGTCCAACATCGCCAGCCTCGCCCACAGCTTCGGCATCTCGACGACGATCTCCGTCAACCCCTCGATGGTGATCGGCGGCCTGCAGATCGGCGTCACCCCGCTCGACATGGCCCACGCCTACGAGACGATCGCCAACGGCGGCAACCTGACCTACGGCTCGCTCTCATCCGACGTCTGCGCCGGCGGCAGCATGCCCGCCTGGCTGGGCAAGGCACCGCCGACGGACAGCTGCCCGGGGCCGGTCGGCGTCACGCTGATCACGCAGAACCACAAGGTCATCCCGGGAGGGCGTAACAAGACCATCACCGAGCGGGTCTTCCCCTACGACAAGGATCTGGAGGAGGTGGCGATGATGAAGGACGTTCTGAACCCGATCGGCACGGGCGCCGCCGCCGCGATCCCGGGTGTCACGGCATGGGGCAAGACCGGGACGACCTCAAACTACGCCGACGCGTGGTTCGTCGGCTCGACGGCCAAGGACGGCTCGGTGCCCTCGATGACGGTGGCCGTGTGGGTCGGCTATCCCAACAGCAACAAGTCGATGGCCAAGGACTACGGCGGCAAGCCGGTCTACGGAGGCACCTATCCGGCGCTGATCTGGCGGGCATACGTCATGCAGGCGATCCAGCAGTACAAGCGCGAGGCGGCCGAGCTCGCCGGCGAGCACTCCCACCACCCGATCTCGAACACCGGCGCGACCGGCGCCACCGGCGTGCAGGGCGTCGGCGCCCCCTCGACCGCCACCTCGGCGACGGGCGCCACCAGCCCCGCGAGCGGCACCGTTACGAGCGGCGGCGGCAGCACCGCGCCAAACACGACCTCGCCCACGGGCAGCTCGACGCCGAGCTCGGGCTCGACGAGCAAGGCCGGCGGCGCGAGCACCCCGACCGGTGGATCCACGACCTCGACGGGCGGCTCGACGACACCGGCCACCGGCTCGAGCAGCCCGTCCGGAACCTCGCCGCCGCCGACCGGGGCCGGCGGCGGCGTGTCCGCTCCGGGCGGCGGTACTAGCGCGCCACCCGGCTGAGCGCCCGCGTCCCGACCGACGGGCCGCCGCCGCCGCGCGAAACGAAGCGGCTGCCGCTGAGGCTGAAGCGCCAGGGCAGCTCCACGGCCTTGGTGATCCCGATCCGCCGCGAGACCACGATCTCGCGGGCCGGCCCTTGCGGCGGCGAGATCGTGACCGGTCCGGCGCCGAGATCAAGGCCGTTGTGGACCAGCTCGATGCCGAGCGCCCTGGTCAGGTTGCCGGGCCCGCAACAGAGCTCCTCGAGCCGCTCGCGTCCCCGCCGCGCGCGCATCAGCTCGATTCCGTCGCAGGGCTCGAGCGCACGGATCAGCACGCCGGCGCCGATCCCTTCGGGCTCGGACACCGCGTTCAGCATTGCGTGCACGCCGTATGAGCGGTAGACATAGGCGCGGCCGGGCGGCCCGAACAGCGTCAGGGTGCGCGGCGTGCGCCCGATGTGCGCGTGGCACGCCGGCTCAGACTCGTGGTAGGCCTCGGTCTCGACGATCACGCCCGCCGTCTCGCCGTGGCGCACGACGGCGCCGATCAGGGCGCGCGCCACCGCCCACACCGGGCCGCTGTAGAGGTCGTCGCTCACGCTGCGGCGAAGGCGCTGCGAGCGGCGTCGAGCTGCTCGCGCAGGCGCGCCAGCGAGGTGCCTCCGACCGAGATCTTCGACTCGAGCCAGGAGCTGCTGGCGAGCAGCTCGACCAGGGCTTCGCGGTCGAGCGTCGGCGCCATCGCGGCCAGCTCGTCGGCGTCGAAGCTCGACAGCGGCCTGCGCTCGTCAACGGCCACGCGAACGAGGTCGCCGACGACGCCGTGGGCCTCGCGAAACGGCAGTCCGCCGCGCACGAGCAGGTCGGCGATATCGACGGCGGCGATCAGCTCATCCGAGGCCGCGCTCGCCAGGCGCTCGCGATCGAAGCTGAGCGTGGCGAGCATGCCGCGCGCGGCGGCGAGGGTGAGCGTGAGCGTGTCCGCGGTGTCGAACAGGTGCTCCTTGTCCTCCTGCATGTCCTTGTTGTAGGTCAATGGAAGGCCGTGCAGAACGCCATGCAGTGCGCTGTGGTGAGCGACGATGCGCGGGGCTTTTGCGCGCAGCAGCTCCGCCGCGTCGGGGTTCTTCTTCTGCGGCATGATCGAGGAGCCCGAGCTCCAGCCGTCGCTCAGCGTGGCGAAGCCGAACTCCTCGCTGCTCCACAGCACGAGCTCGCCGCCGAGTCGCGAGAGGTGCGTCGCGAGCGTCGCCGCGGCGGCCAGGTAATCCAGGGCGAAATCGCGATTGGAGACCGCGTCGATCGAGTTGGGCGAGACGCCTGCGAAGCCCAGCTCGGCCGCGACCTGCGAGCGGTCGGTCGCGAAGTTCACACCCGCCAGCGCGCCGGCCCCGAGCGGCAGCACGCTGCACGCCGTGCCCACCGCCTGGAAGCGTCCGCGGTCGCGCAGCAGCATCCATACGTAGGCGAGCAGGTGGTGGCCCAGATAGACCGGCTGCGCGCGCTGAAGGTGCGTGTATCCCGGCATCGGCCAGTCGAGGTGGCGCTCGGCACGGCCGAGCAGGATCTCGATCAGGCCACCGATCCCAGCCCGTGCTTCGGCGGCGGCTTCGCGCACGAACATCACGACGTCGGTGGCGACCTGGTCGTTGCGCGAGCGCGCTGTGTGCAGCTTGCCGCCCACGCGACCGGTCAGCTCCGTCAGCCGGCGCTCGATCGCCATGTGAATGTCCTCGTCGTCGGGCGCGAACACGAAGCTCCCGCCCTCGAGCTCGCCGGCGACAGCGTCGAGGCCTGCCAGCAGTTCGTCGAGTTCCGCCGGCGCGAGCACGCCGATCGTGGCAAGCATCGCGGCATGCGCGCGCGACTGTGCGACGTCATGGCGCCACAGGCGCCAGTCGAAGTCGAGTGAGGCGTTGATCGCCTGGAAGTCCGGATCCTGGGGTTGCGAGAAGCGCGACATCGCGGCGCTGAGTCTATGCCCGCGCGAGCACGGCGGTCAGCGCCTGCGCGACCGCCGCGACGTCCCCCTCGCTCAGCTGCGGGTGAAACGGCAGCGCCAGCGAGCGTTCGGCGACGTCCTCGCATACCGGAAACTCGCCGGGCCGGTGACCGAAGCGCTCGCGGTAGTAGCTCATCAGATGAATGGCCGGCAGGTAGGGTTTGCTCTGCACGCCGCGCATGCGCAGTGCGCGGATCGTCTCGTCGCGGTCACACCCGCGCGGTAGCGAAACGGTGTACACAAACCAGCCGCGCACGCACCCTCCCGCGTCAGGGCAGGGCAACTCGAGCCCCTCGATACCGGCAAGCGCGTCGCCGTAGGCCGCAGCGACTCTGGTGCGCGCGGCGAGCATGCCGTCGAGACGGTCGAGCTGGG
>JBEKSK010000177.1:0-6012 GCA_049517155.1 Solirubrobacteraceae bacterium | reverse complement strand
GAAGGGCCAGACGATCGCCGAGGAGGTGCGCGCCACGCGAGCGGGACACGCCGCGACGGTCGGCGCCGATCCGTCCGGCTACAGCGCGGCGACGTGCGCGATCAGGCGAACAGCCGCGGGTCGTTCGTGATCACGCCGCTGACGCCGAGCGCTGCAAGGCGCGCGATCTCGCCGGCGTCGTCAACCGTCCACGCGTAGAGCTCCCCACCGGCGCCACGCACGGCCTCGACCAGTTCGCGGCTGACCAGCCGCCAGTGCGGCACGAGCGCGTCGATCGCTCCCGCCTGGATGTGCGCGGCGGCCCGGTGCGGCAGCAGACGGCGGTATAGCCGCCCGAGCGTCGGCGTCAGCAGCGGCGTGCCGCTGACCCCGGGGATTCCCGGCACGGTCCAGCCGAGTTGGAGCGCGGGCGCGAGCTCGCGGACGCGCTCGAGTACACGCCGGCGCCCGGTGCTGATGAACGCGCGGTCGAGCGCGTCGGAGCGCCCGAGCGCGTCGATCACCCGCTCCTCGCTCCCGGCGCTCTTCAAATCGAGCTGCAGGCGGATCCCGCTAAACGGCGGCGTGCTCAGATGCGCAAGCGCCGCCGCCAGTGTCAGCGGGTCGCGCAGATCGAGCGCGCCGGCATCGTGGGCCACGTAGATCTCCCCGCCGCGGCGCGAGCCGGCCAGCACGTCGAACTCGATCATGTCGACGCCGGCCGCGAGCGCCGCGTCGAAGCTCGCAAGCGTGTTCCCCGGCGCGAGCGCCGCCGCCCCCTTGTGGCCGACGCGGATCAGCGCTGACATCCGGCGCACCAGTAGGTCGTGCGATTACCGTCGCCCTGGCGGGCGCAGCAGACCGGCTCGCCGCAGCGCCGGCAGGCTTTGCCCTCGCGTGCGTACACGGCCCGCGGACGCGCCTCGTAGCCGTCGCGCGCCGACTTCGCCATCTGCTCGCGCGCGAAGCGCACAGCGGCGAGCACGGTCTCATCCGCCGTGCGTGCGAGCGGCTTCCACGGGTCGGCCGCGGCGGCGAAGCAGGACTCCGATTTCCAGATGTTGCCGATGCCGGCGATCGTGCGCTGGTCAAGCAGCGCGTCGCCGAAAGCGCGCGTCGGGTCATCCTCGCGGATGCGGCGAATCAGTAGGTCCTCGTCGAAGCGCTCGCCGATCACATCCTGGCCGAGCTCGCGCAGCCGCGGGTCAAGCCGCGCTCGCGACGCCGTGATCAGCTCGAGCAGCGGTCCGTCGAACTGGACGACACAGCGGTCGCCGGCGCCCAGCACGAGCCAAGCGCGCGCCGGCGCGCGCCGCCAGCGCTCGCCTGGGCCGTGGACGGCCCAGGCGCCGGTCATCCGCAGATGCGAGTGCAGCACGAGGTCGCCTTCGAAGTGCAGCAGCAGATGCTTGCCGCGGGCGGCCACCGCCGTCACCGCGCGTCCCGCCAGCCGCGCCGGCCAGCGGTCGCCGTCGTGGCGGCGCTGGGGGGTGGCGATCCGGTCGGGGATGCGGCCCTCGAGCACGGGCCGGATCGTGTTGGCGGCGTGGTGGATCGTGTCGCCCTCAGGCATCGCTTCGGCGATCCTACGAGTTGACGCGAACGGGCCGCTCGCGGGCCCGGCCGCCCGGCCGGATGCGCGAAGCCTGAGCGTCAGCTTCGCTCGCGCCGTGAGCGGCGGCGAGGGCTCGCCGGAGACGTGCGCGCGGCTGGACAGGTCGAGTTTGCGATCGACTTGCTGCGAGCTGCGTGTTGACCGTTCGCGCACCCTGCGCAGGCGCCCGGCCGGCGTCGCTCTCCACTTTTGCGCCCGGCGCGCGAGCGATCTAGGCGCTCAGCGTGAGCCGCCGCGGCCCGCTGCGGAAGCCGAGCTCGATCAGCAACGCCTCGGCCGGCCCGCCGAGCACCGGCTCGCCGTCGACCCGCTCGAGCTCGAGCTTGCGGATGCGCCCGCCGCGCACCGCGTCGGCGAGTGCGCCAAGCGCCACGCGCAGCGGCTCGCCGGAGACGAACGTCTGCAGCCCACGACCGCCCGCCTCGACGTAGCAGGCCACCTCGTCGCCGACCAGCACGACGTGCGCGCCCGCGACACGAGCCGGCCGGCGGCCCTCGGCGCGCGCGCCGTCCTCAGTCCGCGCGCTCGGCCATGGCAGCGCCGCGCCGAACGGCTGCGCCGGGTCCGCGGCGGCCAGGACGAGCGGCGGAGCCTCGTCTAGACCGCGCTGCGCGCGCAGGCGCTCGACCGCCCCCGGCAGCGCGAACTGCGCGCCGCCGAGTCCTTCGATGAAGTAGCCCCGGCGGCAGACGCCGAGCGTCTCGAGCTGCGCGAGTGAGTCATACAGCGCCGCGAATCCGCCCGGGATGCCCTCGGCCAAAACCAGCTCGCGGGTCAGGATGCCGTAGCGCTCGAGCAGCAGCTCGGCCAGCGTTCGCCTGCGCGCGAGCGGATCCGCGAGCGGCTCAAAGAGCGGCGCGACGAGCGACCAGCGGCCCTGAACGCCGGCGCGTGTCTGTGCCCGCGAGGCGCGAATCGCGGGGGCGAAACGGCGACCGGAGCGCGGGTTCGCCGGCCACGTGCGCGCGCTCGCCGGACCGCCGGCCAGCGCGAGCCGCGGCGCGCGCAGCGGCGCCCAGGCGTCGTTGGTGATCTCACCAGCCCAGACGAGATCCCACAGCGCCTCCTGCAGCGCTTCGACGGGCGCATCGATCTCGCCAGCCAGGTCGGCGAAGAAGCAGGGCGCGGCGCGCAGGCGCTCGCGAATCAGCTGATGCTCGCGCTCGGCGGGCGCTTCGAGCTTCGCCGCCGCGGCCGGCGGGCCGATCGCCGGGGCGTCGTCGCGGAAGTAGAGCGCCACCCGCCCGGAGCGCCGCGCGATCGCTCCCGCTCCGACCCACACGATCTCCCCGGCCGCGCAGAGCTGGTCGAGCCAGCTCGTCGAGTAGGCGCCGACACGCCGCGGCAGCACAGCCCGCTCCCACAGCTCCGCCGGCAGCGCGAGTCCCTGGAGCGTGACGAGCACCTCGCGCAGGCGCTCGACCCCGGCACCCGCCGCCGCGTGGCGGTCCACGCCCTGCCAGGACGGCAGGAAGACGGCCAGCGCCCGGCGCTCCGCCGGCTCGATCTCCCGGCGCAGCACCGCGAGCGACGCGCGGCGCAGGCGACGCAGGACCTCAGGGTCACACCATTCGCGCTCGCCCGGGCGAGCGCGCGGATCGGAGTTCGGGCGCAGCTCGCCGCGGACCAGGAGCCCGCCGGCCTCGAGCTCGCGCAGCGGGCTGCTCATGTCGACGCCGTAACGGGCGGAGAGCTCGGCCGTGGTGAACGGGCCGCCGGCGCGGGCGTGCCGCGCCGCCAGCTCGCGCAGCGCGTCGGGAACGTCGAGGAGGAAGGCATCGGGGAGCCCTGACGGCGGCATCACGCCGAGCGCGTCGCGGTAGAGACCCGCGTCCTGGGCGGCGATGTAGCGCTCCTCGCGCGCGACGCGCACGAGGACGGCGCGGCGCTCGCGCACGAGCTCCTCGAGCATCGCCTCGGAGTCGAGCGCGTCGAGCACACGCTCGCGCACCGCCGAGGCGCTCAGGTCGCCGAGCGTGCGCAGCACGTCGTGGAGCTCGTCGCGCGAGGTGGCCTGGCGTGGCGGGGAGCGGCGCGAGAGGTCGGCTTCCAGCGCGTCGAGGGCGCCCTGGTCGATCAGCTCGCGCAGCTCCTCCTGGCCGAGCAGCTCGCGCAGCAGCTCACGATCGAGCGAGAGCGCGGCGGCGCGGCGCTCCGCATTCGGAGCATCCCCCTCGTACATGTAGGTGGCGACGTAGTCGAACAGCAGCGAGGATGCAAACGGCGAGGCGGTCGGCGTCTCCACCTCGACGAGCGAGATCTCGCGCCGCGCGAGCGAGCGCAGCAGCCACTCGAGCCCGGAGAGGTCGAGCACGTCGCGCAGGCACTCGCGGTAGGTCTCGAGAATGACCGGGAAGTCGGGGTAGCGGCGCGCCACCTCGAGCAGCGTCTGCGCCTTCAGGCGCTGCTGCCAGAGCGGCGTGCGCCGGCCGGGATAGGCGCGCGGAATCAGCAGAGCCCGGGCTGCGTTCTCGCGAAAGCGCGCCCCGAAGAGCGCCGAGGATCCCAGTTCGGCGACGACCAGCTCCTCGAGCTCCTCGGGTTCCGGCAACACCAGCTCGGCGCTCGGCGGCTCGTCGGTGTCGGGGAGGTGGACGATGATCCCGTCGTCAGACCAGATCGCGTCGGACTCGAGGCCGTAGCGCTCGCGGATCCGAGCCGAGAGCGCGAGACCCCAGGCGGCGTGGATGCGCCCGCCGAACGGCGAGAGCACGCAGAGGCGCCAGTCGCCGATCTCGTCGCGGAAGCGCTCGATCACGATCGTGCGATCGGACGGGATCACGCCCGTCGCCGCCTGCTGCTCGCCGAGGAAGTCCAGCAGGTTGCGAGCCGCCAGCGGGTCGAGGTCGTAGTCGCGCTCGAGCACCTCCGGGGGCTGCCCGACCGCCCAGCGCGAGAACGCGCCGATCGCCTCCCCGAGCTCCTTCGGGCGCCCGACCGAGTCCCCGCGCCAGAAGGGCACGGCCCCCGGCGCGCCCGGCGCCGGCGTCACGATCACGCGGTCGCGGCCGATCTCCTCGATCCGCCAGGCCGTCGCGCCGAGCAGGAAGGTCTGCCCGGGCCGCGCCTCATAGACCATCTCCTCGTCCAGCTCGCCGACGCGGCGCCCGTCCGGCAGCGTGACCGCGAAGAGTCCCCGGTCGGGGATCGTTCCGGCGTTGACCACGGCGAGCTTCTGCGCCCCCTTGCGGGCACGGATCGTGCCCGCGATGCGATCCCAGCTGATCCGCGGACGCAGCTCCCCGAACTCGCTCGAGGGGTAGCGGCCGTCGAGCATGTCGAGCACGTTCTCGAGCAGCTCGCGGCTCAGCTCGCTGTAGGAGTAGGAGCGGGTGACGAGCGCGAAAAGCTCATCGACCGACACGCTCTCGGCGCTTGAGGCGATCGCCACGATCTGCTGCGCAAGCACGTCCAGCGCGTTGCGCGGCACGACCGTCGGCTCGATCCGCCCCTCGCGCATCGAGCGCACCACAACCGCGCATTCGAGCAGGTCGGCTCGGAACTTGGGGAAGATCCGGCCCTTGCTCGTGGCGCCGACGCCGTGCCCGGAGCGCCCGATGCGCTGCAGGCCGCGCGACACCGACTTCGGCGACTCGACCTGAATCACGAGGTCGACGGCGCCCATGTCGATGCCCAGCTCAAGCGAGGAGGTCGCCACCAGGCACGGCAGCTCGCCGGCCTTCAACAGCTCCTCGATCGTCGTGCGCTCCTCCCGGGCGAGCGAGCCATGGTGAGCGCGCGCGATTTCCGCCGGCGCGGCCTCGCCCGCCGGCGGCGCATCGCCGTCAGCGGCGGCGAGCTCGTTCAGGCGCAGCGCAAGGCGCTCGGCCGCGCGGCGGCTGTTGACGAACACGATCGTCGAGCGGTGCGTGCGCACCAGCTCGAGCAGCTGCGGGTAGATCGCCGGCCAGATCGAGCGACGCGTGGCCTCACCGCCGACCACCGGCTCGAGCGGGTCGCGCTGCGCGCCCTGGTCGGGCTCGACCATCGACTCCACCGGGACGCGTATTTCGAGATCCAGCGCCCGCGTCGCTCCGACATCGACGATCGTCGCGCGGCGCGCCGGGCCGACCATGAAACGCGCGACCTCCTCGAGCGGGCGTTGCGTCGCGGAGAGCCCGATCCGCTGCAGGGCGCGCCCATCCAGCCCCGCCTCGAGGCGCTCGATGCTGAGCGAGAGATGAGCGCCGCGCTTGGTGGCGGCGACGGCATGGATCTCGTCGAGGATCACCGCCTCCACGCCGGTGAGAATCTCGCGGGCCTGCGATGTCAGCATCAGATACAGCGACTCGGGCGTTGTGATCAGGATGTCGGGGGCGTTCCGGAGCATCGCGGCGCGCTCGCGCGCCGGCGTGTCGCCCGTCCTGATCGCCACGCGCACCTGATCGCCGAGCCCGAGGCCGCGCAACGGCGCCCGC
>JBEKSK010000176.1:0-6017 GCA_049517155.1 Solirubrobacteraceae bacterium | reverse complement strand
CGGACGCTCGCCTGCGAGCCATCCCGAAAGCCACGGGTGGGCCAGCGGGGTAGAGAACAGGGCGTCAGTCACAGCCCCAGAGAGCGGCCAACGAGCTCCTTCATGATCTCGGTCGTACCGCCGTAGATGCGCTGGACGCGGGCGTCACGCCAACGGCGCGCTATCTCGTACTCCTCCATATAGCCGTAGCCTCCGTGGAGCTGCAGGCAGCGGTCGAGAACACGGAACTCGAGCTCGGTCGTCCAGTACTTCGCACCCGCAGCCTCGGCGTCCTGCAGGTCCCCGGTGCAGTGGGCAGCGATACAGCGATCGATGAACACCCGAGCGATCGAGACCTCCGTCGCCAAGTCGGCGAGGGCGAACTTGTTCGCCTGGAAGCTTCCGATCGGCTTTCCGAATGCCTGGCGCTCACGGACGTATGGAAGCGTGATCTGGAGCGCTTTCTCGGCGCTGGCAACCGCCGTGATGGCGATCGAGAGCCGCTCCTGGGCAAGGTTGCCCATGAGGTAGTGCAGTCCTTTTCCAGGCTCGCCAAGCACCTGGTCGAGGGGCACGGCCACGTCGTCCATAAATAGCTCAGCCGTGTCCTGCGCGAGCCTGCCGAGCTTCTCTAGCTTGCGGCCCTTGGTGAATCCAGGCATGCCGGCCTCCAACACGAACAAGCCCATGCCGTCCACCCCGTCGCGCAGAACGCGTGCGGCCGTGATCACGATCTCCGCCTGAATCCCGCTCGTCACGAAGGTCTTCGATCCCGACAGGACGTAGTGGTCGCCACGCCACCGCGCGGTGGAAGCAATCGCGCGAAGATCGGAGCCTGCTCCGGGCTCGCTCATCGCTATCGCGCAGACGCGCGCTCCGCTCGCGATGTCGGGCAGCCACCGGGCTTGCTGCTCCGCGGTGGCAAGGTCGCGCAGGTACGGAAGCACGATGTCATTGGTCACCATGAAGTTGTCACTCGGCGTGCCTGTGTAGGTGACCTCCTCGTCGATGATCGCGTTGTAGCGGAAATCTGTCAGTCCGAGGCCGCCAAACTGCTCTGGCGCTGCGAAAGCGACAAGGCCCTGCATCGCGGCGAGTCTCCAGAACGATCGGTCGATGATGCCGGCTGCTTCCCACTCGCGTGCGCGCGGAACTGCCTCTCGCTCGAGAAAGCCCTTTACGGAGGCGCGGAACTCATCGTGCTCGTCGTCGAAGATCGTGCGAACCAGACCACGCGGCGGGTGATCCGCTCTCGTCAGCTTGGCCGAGTGCGAGTCCATCGACTGATCGTAGCGATCCATCGCCGTTGCGGACAGGTCCGCGACACTCGGGGAGGCTGTAGCCGGTGCCGGAGCGGCCGGCATCGGTGAGATGTGACTTCCTGGCACGAAGCGGCGATACTCATCCGTCGCAGATATCGAGGAGGAGAGACCAATGGCAACTGCCGTGCAGCGAACAGTGATCATCACGGGAGCAGCGTCCGGGATCGGCCGCGCGATGGCTGGTGCTTTCGCCGCCGAAGGCGACGCCGTCATCGCGGTGGACATGGACGGCGACGGGCTTGAGCGGCTGAGTGGTGAGCTAGACCTTCTGGCTACCGTGGTCGCCGACGTGGGTTCGGCAGCGGGTGCGGATGCTGCGATGGCGGCCGCGAAAAGCCGTCTCGACGTGCTCTGCAACAACGCCGGAATCGTCGGCTCGCTCGGCCCGATTGACGAGATCACAGAGGACGAGTGGGATGGATTGATGCGTGTCAACCTGAAGGCTCCGTTTCTCTTCTGCCAGCGGGCCGTGCCGCGGATGCTGGTCCAAGGCGGCGGCGTGATCGTCAACACCGCTTCGGTTGCGGGACTGAGGGGCGGCCGCGGCGGGGTTGCTTACGTGTCATCGAAGTTCGGGGTGGTCGGCCTGACCCAAAACATCGCCGTCAGTCACGGCGCTCGCGGAATACGCTGCAACGCCATCTGTCCCGGTTCGGTGTCCACTGCGATCGGCGGTGGCCGCCAGCGCAGCGAAGCGGTGCTCGCACAGTTGACGCGCGACCACGGCCGGCCGGCGCCGATGGAACCCAAGCACGTGGCGGATCTGGCGGTCTTCCTGGCCAGCGATCGCGCGTCGCACATCAACGGTGCTGCGATTCCAATCGACGCCGGCTGGATCGCTTACTGAGTCAGAGGCAGCGCGACGGGGTTGCGTGGCCGTACACGGGAATCACCCAGTCAGCGAAACGGCCAATATCGCGCTCGCGGATCACGGTGCCAGCGGGCCGCAGCGTTCAGACCCGGTACGGGCCCGTGTAAACTCCCGCGTCCAGTGCGATAAAACAGCAAATCCGGAGGACGGTGGTTTCGAACATGAGGCAGCGCGAAGGCCACGATGTGGTCATAGTTGAGGCGGCACGGACTCCGGTCGGTCGCGGCCATCTGGAGAAGGGCTACTACAAGGACCTTCACCCAAACGTGCTGCTCGGCCTGTCCTACCAAGCCGTTCTCGACCGGTCGGGCCTCGATCCCGCCCTCGTAGACGATGTCATCGCCGGCTGCGTCCAGCAGATCGGTGTGCAGTCCTACAACATCGCTCGCAACGCCTGGCTTCAGCAGGGCCTCCCAGTCGAGGTGCCGGCGACGACCGTTGATCGCCAATGCGGGTCGGCGCAGCAGTCGGTCAACTTTGGTGCGGCACTGATCGCAAGCGGCACCCACGACATCGTGATCGGTGCCGGCGTTGAACACATGGGGCACATTCCCTTCAGCGTCGGCTTCAAGTCTCAGGAGCTGTTCGGTGTGCCGTTCCCGCCCGAGCTTCTTGCGATTCACCCGATCGTGTCGCAAGGCCTGGCGGCCGAGATGATTGCCGAAAAATACGAGATTCCTCGCTCCGAACTTGACGCGATCGCGCTGCGATCCCACCAGCTCGCACATCGAGCAACGGAGGAAGGGCGATTTGAGCGCGAGATGATTCCCGTGAGCGTCAACGGCAGCGTCTACCTGACCGATCAGGGCATCCGCCCTGACTCGACCATCGAGGCGCTCGCAGCGCTCAAGCCAGCCTTCAAGGAGGACGGCACCGTGACAGCGGGTAACTCCTCGCAGATCTCTGATGGCGCTGCCGCGGTTCTGTTGATGAGCGCCGAGAAGGCAGAGGAGCTGGGTTTGACTCCGCGTGCGCGTATCGTCGATCACACCACAGTTGGTTGCGATCCGGTGCTGATGCTCGAGGGGCCGATTCCCGCTACCACGGCCATCCTCAAGCGAAACGGCATGGCGATCGATGACATCGACCTCTTCGAGATCAACGAGGCGTTCGCGCCGGTCATCGCAGCCTGGCAGCGCGAGCACCACCCCGATATGGATCGCGTGAACGTCAACGGCGGAGCGATAGCACTCGGGCACCCTGTCGGCTCGACTGGCGCACGGCTGATCACGACCTTGTTGCACGAGCTGGAACGCTCCGACAAGGAGATCGGTTTCGTGTCGATGTGCTGCGGCGGCGGGCTCGGCACCGCGACACTCATCGAGCGGATCTGACGGCGAGAGGCGGCAGTCCGTGCGGGCTTATGCGCGCCGGATTTCCGCCTCACACAGCGTGTTCGAGCAGGGCCCCGATGCGCTGGAGTGCGAGACCCAGGTTCTCGCGGGAGTTCGCATACGACAGCCGGAGGTGCGCCGAAGCCTCGCGGCCGAACGCCGATCCTGGCACGGTGGCCACGCCTGCGGTCTCCAGCAAGCGCGTCGCCAGATCCTCGCCCGAGAAACCCGTGCCGGAGACGTTCGGGAAGGCATAGAACGCCCCCGAGGGCGCCGCGCATGACACTCCGGGCAGCGCGTTGAGGCCGTCGATCAGGAGCTTGCGTCGTAGGGAGAACTCGCTGACCATGTCATCGACGGCGTCCATCGGTCCCGTGAGCGCCGCGACGGCCCCGAGTTGCACGAAGGCCGGGACGCAGGACGTCGAGTTCACGAGCAGGCGTTCCATCGGAACAATCAGCGGTGGCGGCACCGATGCGAAGCCGCAGCGCCAGCCCGTCATTGCGAACGTCTTCGAGCAACTGTCCACGATCACCGTGCGGTCGAGCATGCCCGGCAATGACCCCAGGCTGGGACAGTCTTGTTCGTAGACGATCCTCGCGTAGACCTCGTCGGAAAGGATCCAGGCGTCCGTTTCGGCGAGCATCTCAGCCGCCGCGAGCAGGTCTGCGTGCGGGATTACGGAGCCCGTAGGGTTGTGCGGGGAATTGAGAATCACCAGCCGCGTGCGCGGCGTGAGCGCGCTGCGCAGCTCCTCCGGATCGAACGAGAAGCCGCGCTCCTCGCGAAGCGGGAGTGCCACCGGTACGGCTCCGGCCCAGGAGATCACGGACTCATAGATCGGAAAGCCCGGATCGGGATAGATCACTTCGTCTCCCGCGTTGGCGCACGCGAGAATCGTGAACAGGACAATTGGCTTCGCCCCGTTGGCGATGATCACGCGCTCGGGGCCGATGCTGACTCCTCTGCCAGCGCCCAGGTAGGCGGCCGCCGCCTCGCGAAGCTCGCCTAGCCCAAGCGTTGGCGTGTAATGGGTCTGGCCGGCGCGCAGAGCCTGTACCGCGGCCTCGACGACGTGTTCCGGCGTAGCGAAATCCGGCTCGCCGATCTCCAGATGAACGACCTCGCGGCCGGTCCTCTCGAGCTCCAGTGCGCGCGCGAGGACCGTGAACGCACCTTCTGTTCCGAGCCGGTCAACTCCGGTCGCCACGGTGAGCACGACCGCAGGGTATCTCGCTGCATCGGTGCGCGCAGGGGCGGCCGGCCGCTCCCCGCCGAGACCGTGGCGGCCAGCGCTGCGGGTGCGCAAGGCCGCTGGTGCGCGAGGCCGAGCGTCGCCGCGATCCGGCAGGCACCGTACGGGCGCGGGGCCCATCGACGTGCGACAATTATCGACACTGCCCGACCGGCGAACGTATGTGTCGGACGGGTACGCTGCACGCCAGCGACAGGGCGGCCGGCGGAGTTCGCAGCATTGCTCCCCAGACGCCCGAGAGGAGACTCACATGGCACGCCTGACCCAGCCCAACCGCAGTCAGTTCACCGATCCCGACGATCTCGAGGCTTACGACGCGGTGGTGGAACGCCAGGCATCGCTGAAGCATGCTGCTGAGATCGACCCCGCGCTCGATGCGCCGGCGCTCGGAGGGTACTGGGGAGGGCTGCTGACGAGTCCCACGATGTGTGCGATCGCAGCGCGGATGGGAGCGTTTATGCGCACGGCCGGAGATCGGGAGTCGAGCTTCAGCCATGCAGACCGCGAGTTTGTCGACCAGGTGCTTTCTGCGGATTGGAAGACCAACGTGGTCCAGGGCTTGCACGTGCGAGACGCAATCGCGACCGGTGTCAGAATGGAGGCCCTCGAGGCGCTCCGCTTCGGGCACGAGGAGGATCTCGACGAACACGAGCGGCTGCTCGCGCGCTACATCCGTCAGGTGATCAACGGCACGGTCGATGACGCCACGTTTGACTCGCTCGCCTCGCATTTCGGTAAGCGGGGACTCCTCGAGTACACCGGTTTCGTGCTGTGGCTGCAATGGATCATCAGGATGATGCAGGTCATTGGCGTTAACGATCCGGATGATGCGGAAATCGATGAGCTGATCGAGGGCCTGAAGCAGGGATCCGTTCCCGTCCCGGACTTCCGCGAGCGGATCGGCTAAGCACGGCGATGGCAAAGTGACGCCGTCGGAGGGGCCCGCACGCGGTGCGGATGCCTACCGTCTCGATGGCTTCGTCGCGATCGTGACCGGATCGTCGACCGGGCTCGGTGAAGCGATCGCGCGAGAACTGGCCGCGCTCGGCGCGAAAGTCGTCATCAACGCGCGTGATGGCGAGCGTGCCGAGCGCGTCGCCGCGTCGATTCGTGCGACCGGCGCCGGCGCGGTCGTCCACGCCGGCGACATCACGGAGCCGCGGGCCGCTGATGCGCTGACGGCTGCTGCGGTCGAGTCGTTTGGCCGGCTCGATGTGCTGGTGAATAACGCCGGCCGCGGAAACATCACACCGAGC
>JBEKSK010000175.1:0-6035 GCA_049517155.1 Solirubrobacteraceae bacterium | reverse complement strand
GAATAGGCACAGACCGTGGTCTTGTGCTGGTCGTTCTGGCTCCAGTCGATCAGCACCTTGCCGGCCCGCAGCGTTTTGGTCATGCGCGAGACCGCGAGCGACGGCTCCGCCCGCTCGACGAGCAACGCAACCTCGCGCGCGAACGTCTTCGTCTGATCGAAGCCGGCCTCGCCGCCGAGCGGCAGATAGACCTGCAGGCCCTTTGAGCCCGACGTTTTGACAAAGCTCTCAAGGCCCAGCCGCTCGAAGGTGCCCTGCAGCCATAGAGCTACCTGGCAGCACTCCAGGATCCCGGCCGGCGGACCCGGGTCGAGGTCGAAGACGACCGCCGTCGGCCGCCCGAGCGCCGGCACGCAAGCGAGCGGCACGTGCAGCTCGAGCGCCGCGAGATTGGCGAGCCAGACGAGCGTCGGCAGATCGTCGGCGAGGGTGAAGTCGATCTGGCGGCGGCGCTCGCTGGGGACCGAGACGGTCGCCACCCAGGCCGGCCGGTGCGCCGGCGACTGCTTCTGAAAGAACGCCTTGCCGTCGACTCCGTCGGGGTAGCGGATCACCGTCAGCGGCCGCCCGCGCAGGTGCGCGAGCAGGACCGGGGCGACCGCCACGTAGTAGTCGATCACGTCGCGCTTGCTGAAGGCGCTCGCGGGATAGAGGACCTTGTCGAGATTCGAGAGCGCCAGCTCGCGGCCGTCGATCTGCGCGCGCACGCGCGGGCCGCCTTCGCCGTGAACGATCAGGGCGCCCGGGGCTGCCGGCGCGCCGCGGGCGCCCGTGCTGCGCGGCGAGTCCTTCGCAGCCTCGACCAGGCGCTCGTAGACAGGCTGTCGGAGCATCCCCTTTGGCGTGCGTTCGCGAAAGGCGATCTGCGCCCGCACGCGCGGCTCGCAGAAGATCGCGCCGCGCGGCGGCGCCGGGCCGCCGGGGGTAAACGGCGACTCTGCACGCTCGAGCGGTGCGAGCATCGCCGCGAGACGATCGAGCTCCGCCTCGGCGAGCCCGCTGCCGACCCGCCCGCAGTAGCGAAGCGGAGCGCCCTTGTCGCCCTCGCCGAGCAGCAGCGCGCCGATCCGCTCGCGGCGGCGTCCGCTGCCGGGAATCCAGCCGCCGATCGCCAGCTCCTCGCGGACGATGTTCTTCAGCTTGATCCACGCGCCGCTGCGGCGGCCCGGTTCGTAGGGGCTGTCGAGTCGCTTCGCGACGATTCCCTCAAGTCCGGCATCGGCGGAGGCGGCGAGCGTCCGCCGGCCGGAGCCGACGATGTGCTCGGGCGTCTGCCAGCGCTCGCCGCGCAGGGCGAGCTCCAGCAGCGTTCGCCGCCGCTCGCGGTAGGGCTGCTCGATCAGCGAGTGGCCGTCGAGCCACAGCAGGTCGAAGATCACATAGGTGACCGGGGCGATCTGCGCGAGGCGCTTCGCGCGCGACGGCGACGCGACATGCATGCGCTGCGCAAGGGTCGAGAAGCTCGGACGCCCGTCTGGGCCGAAGGCGACGATCTCGCCGTCGAGCACGGCGCTGCGGGAGCCGAGCGCACGGCCCAGGCGCGCCAGGTCCGGGTAGCTCGGCGTGATGTCGTGCAGGTTGCGACTCTCGAGGCGCAGGCTGCCCGGCTGCAGGTAGGCAATCGCGCGCACCCCGTCCCATTTGATCTCGAAGCCGAAGCGTTCGTCTTCTCGCGGCAGGCTGCCTGCGCGTGCCAGCATCGGCTCGATCCGCTCCGGCATCGGTTCGCGGTCGCCGTCGTCCGCGGGATCCATGCGGTGGATCATCCAGTCCCGCGGGTGCTCGCCTTCGCTGATCGCAAACAGGGCGTAGCGGGCGTCGAGGCGCTCGCCGTGGAGTGCGACCTCGACCTTGCGCGGCTCCCACTTCAAGCACTCGTAGGTGCCGCGGTCCCAGATCGTGATCGTGCCGGCGCCGTAGCTCCCGGGCGGGATCTCGCCCTCGAAGTCGAGGTAGGAGAGCGGGTGATCCTCGGTATGCGGAGCGATGTGATTCACCTTCGGCTCCGCCGGCATGCCCTTGGGGATCGCCCACGAGACGAGCACTCCGTCGCGTTCGAGCCGCAGGTCCCAGTGCAGGCGCCGGGCGGAGTGCTCGTGGATCACAAACCGTGGGAGCCCGCCGGCTGCCTCCTCAGCGGACCCGGCGGGTTCCGGTGTCCGCGCGAAGTCTCGTTTGGAGCGGTAGCTCTTCAGCGGGTCGCCGGCGCGCCCCGGGCTCACGACTTCTTGGTCGGCTGGCGCTCCGGCTTGGTGGCGCTTGCGCGCTTGGGCTTGGCGGGCTCGCCGGCGGGCTTGCGGCGGGAGGCGGCGCGCGCCGGCTTGCGCTGCGCGTCCTGCTCCCAGCGCGCGTTGTACTTGCCGACGGCCTCGACGCTCGCCTGCAGCGCGGCCATCAGGTCGGGCGCGGCGGGCGCGGCGGGCGGCGCCTGCGGTGCGACGGCGATCTCTTCGCCGCTGACCTTGCGCTCGATCAGTGCGAGCACCGCCTCGCGGTAATCGTCGCGGTAGTGAGCTGCGTCGAATGGGCCCGAGAGCATCTCGATCAGCTGGCGCGCAACCTTCAGCTCGCGCTCGGAGACCTCGACCTCGGCGCCGGTCAGCTCGTCGAGCGTGGACGGCGGGACGACCTCGTCGGCGAACACGAGTGTCGCCATGATCAGCACGTCCTCGGTCGCGCGAAGCGCCACAAGGTGCTCCTTCTGGCGCAGCACCACCCGCGCGATCGCGACCCTGCCCGCGTCGCGCATCGCGTCGAGCATCAGCCGGTAGGCCTTCGCCGCGCCCGCCGCCGGCGCCAGGTAGTAGGGCTGGTCGTACAGGATCGGATCGATCTCGGCCTGATCGACGAACTGCTCGATCTCGATCAGCCGAGTCTTCTTGGGATCGAGCGATTCGAGCTCGGCCGGGTCGACCACGACGTAGCGGCCCGGCGAGACCTCGTAGCCCTTGACGATGTTCTCGTAGGCCACCTCCTCGCCGTCGGCGGCGCAGAAGCGCTTCTGCTGGATGCGCGATCCGTCGGCGTCGTGGAGCTGGTGGAAGTGCACACTCTTGCGCGCCACGGCCGTATAGAGCTTGACCGGCACGTTGACCAGGCCAAACGAGATCGAGCCGCTCCAGATAGATCGCGCCATGCAGTCTTCCTTCCCGTCTGTGGCGCCATGCGAAACCGCCGTTGTGGCCCGCAGGCGAGTTGAATCTAGCAAGCCTGCGGGCCGGCGCAGGCATGTGAACGGTTTTCTGCGTTGGCCGCGCGAGGGGGGCGCGCCCCGCCTCAGGCCGGCGTCGAGCCGCGCCGCAGCCGGGCGATCAGCGCCCTTGCGCGCCTGATCTCCTCCGCCCGGAAGAACCCGCTCAGGGCGAGCAGTGGCAGGATCAGGCACCACACCGCGCCGCGCTCGAGAAAGCCTGCCAGCCCGTGGGTCGGCAACAACAGTTCGCCGGCCACCGCCAGCCCGCCGAGCACGGCCAAGAGCCGGGCGAGCCTGCCCCATTCGAAGCGGACACTCAGCAGCGAGCGCGTCAGCGCGTAGAGGACGGCGATCATCGCCGTGTAGGCCAGGCACAGTGCGATCCCGGCGCCGGCGATACCGAGCGGCGGGACGAGCAGGAGCACCGCGGCGATGTTCACCGCGAGCCCGGCGAAGGCGGCTGGCACGTTGCGCCGGGTGCGCAGCTTGCGCCCGGCGATCACCACGAACACCAGGTAGAGCCCGTAGAGCGACCAGCCGAGCGCGAGCCACGGAAGTGCGCTGTGGGCCCCATAGTAGGCGTGGCCGAGCAGGCGGATGCCCCAGCGCCCGAGCAGCACGACGCCGGCGACCACGATCCCGGTGCCGAGCACGTAGTAGGTCGTCACGAGCGAGTAGAGCATTGCCGCCTCGTCGTCGTCGGTGACGGAGTAGGCGAGCGGCGGCCACGCGTACTGGAAGCCGCGCACGACGACGAAGACGACGGTGGCAAGGCTGATCGCGGTCGCGTAGCGGCCGGCCGCGGCCTGGCTGTAGTCGCGGTAGAGGTAGACGCGATCGACCACCTGCAGGCCGTAGACGGCGGCGTCGGCCGGAACCGTGGGCAGCCCGAAGCGCAGCATCGCCAGCAGCGGCGCGGCGGCCAGGCCGCGCCGCAGCGGCTCGATCAGCCGCCGCCGCTCGCTCCACCAGAGCCCGAACAGGACGACGGTCGAGGCGGCGTAGTTGCCGAGCAGCAGGCCCCGCGCGCCCTGATGCTCGAAGACCACGAGCCACACCATCGCCGGCACCGTCATGCACACGTCGGCGACCGACGCCTTCATGTAGGTGCGCCCGCGTTCGTCGGCGCGCAGCAGCGCGTAGGCGATCTCGAGGTTCGTGAACGTCCACAACCCGAGCACCGCGATCAGCGTGAGCGTCACGTCACGGTGGCCCAGCAGAAGCTGCGACAGCGGCGCGGCGAACACCACGCAGATCAGCGCGACGACGGTCGTGATGGCAGCCACGGATGCGACCGCGATCGCCGCGATTCCGTCGCGGCGTTCCTGGTCCTCATCTTCGAAGTAGAAGCGGATGAAGGCCTCGCCGAGTCCCAGGCGCAGGACGATCGAGGCGAGGATCACGATCACCAGCAGGTTCTGCGCCGCGCCGTAGCCGGCCGGCGCCACGTAGCGCGTGTACAGCGGCAGCGTGACCAGCGCGAACCCCTTCGAAAGCAGGTCCCCCGCCTGGTAGGCGGCGCCGACGGTCGCGAGGCGCTTGAGGTATGCGAACACCGCTGCCTGGTTCCTCTCCGCGGTTGGCCACCCGCGGGCGTGCAGCGCGGAGGGCGTGGTTTGCGGGCTTGGCCCGGCTGGACCCTACGCGAGCGCGACGTCCGGCGCGAGCGAAGCACGCGCCCGCGACCGGGCCCGGCCCATGATCTATCGTCCTGCGGCGGGCATGGGCGTCAACACACTCCTAGTCAACGCCGGACGCCGGGTCGAACTGCTCACAATGCTGCGCACGGCCTGCCAGGGCCGCGTGATCGCCGTCGACATCGACGCCGTCGCACCCACGCTCTACCACGCCGATGTCGCCGAACGCGTGCCTGCGGTCGCTGACCCCGCATTCGTCGAGCGGCTGCTCGAGCTGTGCGCCGCGCACACGGTCGGGCTGGTCGTTCCCACCACCGACCGCGAACTGGCCGTGCTCAGCCGCCGCTCCGGCGAGTTCCTGGCAATCGGGGCACACCTGGCGATCGCCGCAAGCGACGGCGTGCTCGCCGCGCAGGACAAGCTGGCCTGCGCATCGATGCTGCTCGCCGCCGGCGTTGCGGCGGTGCCGACGCAGCGCTGGCTCGCGGCCGAGACCCCGCCGTTTGGCTTCCCGGTCGTCGTCAAGCCGCGGAGCGGGTCCGCGGGCGAGGGTGTCCGTGTGATCCCGGCGAGCGACCAATGGACCGCGCCCCCGCCTGGTCAGGACTGGCTCGTGCAGCCGCTGATCAGCGGATCCGAGGTGACGCTGGACGTGCTCAGCGCCGACGACGGCCGCGTGCTGTGCCTCGGCGCGCGGCGGCGCCTGAAGGTGCGCGGCGGCGAGGTCGAGCGGGCGCAGACCGTGCCGGCAGAGCCCTTTCTGGAGCTGGCTGCGAATGTCGCGGCCGCGCTGGCGCTGACCGGGCCGTTCAACTTCCAGGTCCTGATCGAGGCAGGCACCCCGCTCGTCGGCGAGGTCAACCCCCGCCTCGGCGGCGGCCTGCCGCTCTCGCAGCACGCCGGCGCGGGCCTGCTCGAGTCGCTGTGCGACTGGGCGAGCCGCGGCGAGTGGCAGACCGGGCCCCCGTCGCTCGCGCGCCCCGGCGTCTACATGACGCGTTACGACTCCTCGACGTTCCTGGAATCCGACGAGCTCGCGTGGTGATCGAGACGATCCTCTTCGATCTCGACGACACCCTGATCGCCGAGATGGAGTGGGCGCGCGGCGGCTGGGCGCTCGTCGCGAAGCAGCTGGCGCCCGGCAGTGGACGCGAGCCCGCGGAGCTGGAGCGGATGATGAGCGGCTTCTTCGCCCGCGACCGCCA
>JBEKSK010000174.1:0-6052 GCA_049517155.1 Solirubrobacteraceae bacterium | reverse complement strand
GCGCGGGCCGGCGATCCAGCGCGCCCCCTCGTCTGAGCGCGGCCGGCCCGATCAGCGCCAGGAGCGCGGACGCGACGATGTAGCGTCCCCGACGTGACCAACCCGCTGAGCGTCCTGTCACTGGAGGAGCTCCGCCGGCGCACGAGCGCCAAGTGGCGGCACTTCGATCCCGACGTACTGCCGCTGTGGGTCGCGGAGATGGATGTGCCGCTCGCCGAGTCGGTCGTCGGCGCCATCGAGGACGCGATCGCCATCGGCGACAGCGGATATCCGGCGGGAACGGCTTATGCCGAGGCCTACGCCGAGTTCGCGCGCGAACGCTGGGGTTGGGAACTCGACGTCGCGGCAAGCACCACCGTCGCCGATGTGATGGGAGGGATCGTCGAGATGCTCGAGCTGGTGACGGGGCGCGGCGACGCTGTTGTCGTCAACTCGCCCGTGTACACGCCGTTCTACAGCTTCGTGGAGCGCATCGAGCGGCGCGTGATCGAAGCGCCGCTGAGCGCCGAGCACCGCATCGACCCCGACACCCTCGATCTGGCATTCAGCTCAGCGACGAAGGACGGACGGCGCGCCGCGTTCCTGCTCTGCAGCCCACACAACCCCACCGGCACCGTGCATTCGCGCGAGGATCTCGCGACGGTCGCCGCGCTCGCCGCGCAGCACGGTGTGCGCGTCGTGGCGGACGAGATCCACGCGCCGATCGTCGCGGCGGGGAGCGAGCATCTGCCGTATCTGTCGCTGCCGGGATCCGAGCGAGCCTTCGCTGTGGTCTCCGCGTCCAAGGCCTGGAATCTGGCGGGCATCAAGGCGGCGCTCGCCGTGGCCGGCGCGGAGTCGGTGGCGGAGCTGTCAAGCATGCCGCAGGAGGGGCGCCACGGGCCGAGCCACCTCGGCGTGATCGCCCACGTCGCCGCGCTTCGCGGCGGCCGCGGCTGGCTTCAGCGCCTGCTGCTCGGATTGGATGCCAACCGCTTGCTGCTCGGCGAGCTGCTCGCCGAGCACCTGCCCGCGATCCGCTACCGCCAGCCGCGGGGAACCTACCTCGCGTGGCTCGACTGCCGGGAACTGGGGCTCGGCAGCGACCCCGCTGCGGTGTTCCTCGAGCGCGGCCGTGTCGCGCTGAGCTCCGGCCCACGCTTTGGCAGCGGCGGCGACGGCCACGCCCGCCTCAACTTCGCAACCTCGCCTGAGATCCTCAGCGAAGCGATCACGCGAATGGCTGCCGCGATCGGTTGAGCCCCGGCGCGCGGATCGCCCGCCGCCGGCCAGCGGCCGGGCGGGCGGCCTCACTCTCGTTCAGCCGAGTACGCGCTCGATCTCGAGGACGGTCGTCTCGCCGGCGCGGACCTTGGCGAGCCCATCGTCGCGCAGCGTATGCATTCCCTGCTCGATCGCGAGGCGGCGGATGTCCTGCGCAGCCGCCCTGCTGACGATCAGGGCGCGGATCTCGTCGCTGACGATCATCACCTCGTAGAGACCCGCCCGGCCGCGGTAGCCGGTCTGGCGGCAGCGCGAACATCCGACCGCCTCGAACACGTCGACCTGCCCCCCGTCGAGTCCGACAAGCTCACCCGCAACGCGGACACTGCGCCGGCAGCTCGGGCACACTCGCCGCGCCAGGCGCTGGGCGATCACGCAGTTCAGCGACGCGGCGACCATATAGGGCTCGATGCCCATATCGACAAGGCGCATCGGCGCGCTCGGCGCGTCGTTGGTATGCAGCGTCGAGAGCACGAGGTGCCCTGTCAGCGCCGCCTCGATGGCGATATGGGCGCTCTCGCGGTCACGGATCTCGCCGACCATGATGACGTCCGGGTCGGCGCGCACGATCGCGCGCAGGCCGGTCTCGAACGTCAGCCCGCTGCGCTCGGAGACCTGGATCTGATTGACGCCGGCGAGGCGGTATTCGACAGGATCCTCGATCGTCGTCAGCGTCTTCTCGGGCGAGCGGACCATCTCGATCATCGCGTACATGGAGGTCGTCTTGCCCGACCCTGTAGGGCCGGTCGCGAGAACTCCACCCTGCGTGCGATGCAGCGATTGCGACAACCGGCCCAGGTCTGCCTCGCTCATCCCGAGGTCGTCCAGCGACAGCGGCGTGCGGCCGGCGTCGAGGATCCGCAGCACAGCCGACTCGCCGTCGACGAGCGGCATCACGGCCACGCGGATGTCGATGCGGCGGCCGTCGATGACGATGCCGATCCGCCCGTCCTGCGGCAGGCGCTTCTCGGAGATGTCGAGATCGGCGAGGATCTTGATGCGCGAGATGACAGCCGCGGCCTGGCTGCGGGGGACGCGGGCCGACTCGACCATCACGCCGTCGATGCGGAAACGCACGGTGAGCGTGCCGTCCTCGGGAGCGAAGTGGACGTCTGAGACGCCGCGGTCGACCGCCTCGGAGATGATCGCGCGCACAAGTTTGATCGTCGGCGCGTCATCGGGGCTCTCGAACTGCTCCTCATCGAGCGGCCGGGGCTCGGTGCTCGCCACGTCCTCGAACATTTCGCCGTCGAGCACGCTCATCCGCTTGAGCAGCGCCTCCAGATCCTCCTGGGATACGACCACCTGCTTGACCTGCATGCCGGTGAACATGGACATGTCCTCCAGCACGAGGTAGTTGTCCGGGCTGGCGACGGCCACGACCAGCGTGTGCTCGTTCTCGATGCCGATCGGCACCGCGCGCATCCTGCGCGCTGCCGTGAACGAAACCAGCTGCGCCGCGCCGGCGTCCAGGTTGATCTCGTCGAGGCGGCGGTGCTCGAGACCGAACCGCCGCGCCATCGCGGTCGCGAACTGGTCCGTCGTTATCGCGCCGCGCTCGAGCAGGACCTGGCCGATCTGCTCGCCGATCTCGCGCGCCGCGCGCGCGGCCGATTCGACCGTCTCGCGGTCGCTGAAACCGAGGGCGACGACGATGTCACCGATTCGCGCGCGACTCGTGGGGAACTCCTCGCGTACTAGGACATCCGGGGCAACTGTGCTGGTTGGCGTCTGCATATGGCCCTTATCGGCCGATTCTGGCGAGAGGCCGAGCAACATCTTGCACGTGGCAGGCCATTCGTCCACCCGGCGCAAATGTCGTCATCAAACGGCCGCTTATGGTCGAGAGAATCAGAATGAAGCCCCTGCCTACGCAAACAGCGTCGTCCGGCGCCAACAGCGATCTCAGCGAAGCCGTCCAAGAAGCGATCCTCACGGCAACCAGGCACGCCGTCGCCGGCTCAGAAGCTTCCGCTCCAGCCGAGCGCAACGGTTCGAGTTCCTTGTCGCCAGACCAGCGCAACGGCTCTCACGCCAACGGTTCCAACGGCTCTCACAGCAACGGTACCAACGGCTCTAACGGCAACGGTTCCAACGGCTCCCACGCCAACGGTTCCAACGGCTCTAACGGCAACGGACTCGGTGTAATCGAGCGCAACGGGTCAGGCGCGGCGCCGGCGGCCGACGAGAGCAGCGAACGCCGCGGCGGACGTGGCGCTCGCGGGCGACGAGGCGACATCACCTCGGTCCGCGTCAGCGTCGTCATTCCTGCCCTCAACGAGGCGCTGAATCTTCGCCACGTGCTCGCCAACCTGCCCGACAACGTCTTCGAGGTCATCCTCGTGCCAGGTACCTCCACCGACGACACCGAGGTCGTGGCACGCACGCTGCGCCCGGATGTCCGTGTAATCCACCAGGACCGCACCGGTAAGGGCAACGCGCTCGCATGCGGCTTCGCCGCGTGTCGCGGCGACATCATCGTGACGCTCGACGCCGACGGCTCGGCCGACCCCAAGGAGATCCCGGCGTTCGTCGGTGCCCTGCTGGCCGGAGCCGACTTCGCCAAGGGCACGCGCGCGATCCAGGGCGGTGGCAGCCACGACATGACGCTGCTGCGAAACCTCGGAAATCGCGGCCTCACGCACCTCGCGAACGTGCTCCACGGCACGCACTACACCGATCTCTGCTACGGCTACAACGCCTTCTGGCACGCCTGCCTGCCGGCGCTCAACGTCGACATCGACGGCTTCGAGGTCGAGACGCTGCTCAACCTGCGCGCCGCCAAGTCGGGCTTGCGCGTTGCCGAGGTCGCGAGCTTCGAACTCGCGCGCATCCACGGCCGCAGCAACCTGCGCACCTTCGACGACGGCTGGCGGGTGCTCGGCACGATCCTGCGCGAGTGGGTCCCCAAGCATCGCCGGATTGCGCACACACCGCCGAGCCGGCTGCAGGCCGGTCGACGGCGAGCGGCCCGCCGCGCGGACGCGAGCACGCCCGCTCCGTCAAGCCGCGAGTAGCTCCCGCGTGGCCCCAGCGGGGCTCGCCGACGCGTTGTGGAAGGACTGTGAGATGCGATCAGCGCACGGACGCGGTGGCGCTCGTCGAGGCGCCGCCGGCACCGAGGTCGCGCTCGATCGCCGCGGCGGTCTCCAAGAGCGGGCCGACCAGCGCCCGCCTGATCTCATCGACGCTCACGCGGGCCGCGGGCACGGCCAGGTTGATCGCCGCGATCACCCGGTCGTCGCGACCGCGGATCGGCGCGGCGACCGAACGCAGGCCGGACTCGAGCTCCTGGTCCACGATCGCGTAGCCGGCGCGCCGCACCAGCTCCAGCTCCGCCTCGAGCTGTGGGCGCGTGGTGATCGTCTCATGGGCGAGCGGTACAAGCTCGATCTGGTTGAGCAACTCCGCGCATTCCTCGCGCTCGAGTCCCGCCAGCAGCACGCGTCCCATCGAGGTGGCGTAGGCCGGAAAGCGCGTGCCGACGTTGATCACCACGTTCATGATCCGTCGGGTCGGCACACGGGCAACGTAGACGACCGACTCGCCATCCAAGACCGAGACCGACGAGGACTCTCGCACCGCTTCAACCAGCCGCTCCAGGTGGGGCGCGGCAACCTCCGGCAAGCCGAGTGCCGAGAGGTAGGCGAAGCCCAGCTCGAGCACGCGCGGGGTGAGCGCAAAGCGGCCGCCGGATTGCTGCACGTACCCCAGCTCCTCGAGCGTCAGCACGAAGCGCCGCGCCGAGGCGCGCGTCAGGTTGCTCGCCCGCGCGACATCGCTGAGCGTCATCGGGTCGGGAGAATTGAGCGCGCGGATCACAGCCAGTCCGCGCGAGAGCGACTGCACGAAGTGCCCGACCGGAGCCACTGTCTCGCTCAATGCCCTCGCTCCTCGCCGAGAACCTCCTCGGCGATCGCAAACGCCCGGTTCGCCACCGGCACGCCGGCATAGACCGAGGTGTGCAGCAGGACCTCGCCGATCTCGGCGGCGTCCAGCCCGTTGCGAAGCGCGGCGCGGACGTGCATGGCGAGCTCGTGCTCACGCCCGAGGGCGGTCAGCACCGCGAGCGTGACAGCGCTGCGGGTGCGGCGGTCCAAGCCCTCGCGGCCCCACACCGCGCCCCATGCGTAGCGCGTGATGAAGTCCTGAAACGGCGCCGTGAATTCCGTCGTGCGCTCGATCGCGCGATCGACGTGCTCATCGCCGAGCACCTCGCGGCGCACCTGCATGCCGTCGTCGTAAAGCGAGTCGTTCACCGCTCATCCTCCTCCAAGTGACGTTCGATCAGCTCCGCGACCTCGTCGGCGCACTCGACCGCCGCGAGATGCGCGCCGTGCGCGAGCACCTCCAAGCGAGCTCCGGGGACCGCCGCCGCAATCGCTCGCGAGTGCTCCGGCGGTATCGCGTAATCCCCGGCCGCACCGACGGCGAGCGTGGGAGCGGCGATCGACGCGAGATCCCGCCGCAGATCGAGGCGCTCGATCGCTGCGCAGCATCCCGCGTATCCCTGCGCCGGCGTGCCCCGCAGCATCGCACCAACCCACTCGAGCACCTGCGGGTGCGACTCGGCATAGGCGGGGGTGAACCAGCGCCCGAGGACGGCGTCGGCGACGACGGCGACACTGCCCGCCGCCGTTACCGCGCCGGCTCGGTCCGCCCATGCCCGCGCGGGCGGCAGATGCGCCGAGCTGCAGATGCACACGAGGCGCACAATTCGCTCCGGGGCACGCGCGGCGAGCCACAGGCCGACCATGCCCGCGAGCGACACGCCGGCATAGGACACCCG